>NZ_LR736295.1:0-58042 GCF_902652675.1 Bartonella refiksaydamii | reverse complement strand
ATACTCTGAGACGCGCGAAATCCTTTAGCAAATGGTTTCTTAATTTTGCTCGTCTTATGAATGCAAGAGAGAATGTTTTTGCACATATGAAACAGTGGTTCTCAAAGAATTCAAAAAATTATTAGAGAATGTTGGAGGAAAAAGATGAGCTTTGTAACGGTATGTTGGAAAATCCTATTCCCGAACTTTTGTTAACGTTCCCGAACATTTAAAAAGATTACAAAGAATCAATACGTTATACATAGGAGAAAATTGGATGGTGATCCCGACAGGATTCGAACCTGTGACCCACGGCTTAGAAGGCCGTTGCTCTATCCAGCTGAGCTACGGGACCAACTGATCATTTCCTCAATCCCAAAAAGCATCTTTAACTCAATGCGTCCAAGATTGCTGCCTATCACTGTGAAAATTATCAGAATAAGAAACAGCACGTCGAATCGGTCTATGTGTTTTTTCTACGCGATAAGGAATAGCATTCTTGCGCGCAAAAGCAACTGCATCTTCTTTCCTATTGAACTGGATTTTTATTTGATTATTCATATCAGATGTCGCCGTGTATCCCATAAGAGGCTCAAGCATTTTTGCCTGTAACGGTTCATATTCTAAAATCCAAAAACCAGTGTTCCTCCTACCTGACTGCATAGCTGTCTTCGCAGGACTATAAATACGTGCAATCATGCTTAATTTTCCTTAGACGATACATAACACCCAAATAACAATTTCTCGCTTCACGCCCCCACTTGAGCTATCTTCTACATCCTACCAAATATGGTCGGAGCGATAGGATTCGAACCTACGACCCCCTGATCCCAAATCAGGTGCGCTACCAAGCTGCGCTACGCTCCGCCATTCACATTTATTTGATGCACATTCCCTAAAATTTTCACAACAGAAGTGCAAGAGAAAAACACTTTTTTTTTCAATTTTGTTACTTTTCTTACAAAAAAACTTTTTTAAAATCTTTTTCTGACAAATAACATATGTATTTATAAAAACAAGAAAACGATACCCTAAAAAATCCACTCCACGTTAACAAATAATCAACTTCTTCATAAGCCTAGAATTCTCATATTACTTTGAAAAAGCTTTCATGACAACAAAACATATAGCGAATATAATTTACGTAACAAAATGGCTTTAACATCACAAAAAAATTCCAAATGGCATAAAGCTTCAATATCTCCACTTTATTCATAATTCATATAAAATCCAACGCACATCATGAAGAAAACTGGTTAAGTTCCTCTGCCCTTCTATCTTCCCAATCACTGTTGTTTTTAAATTCTATGCTCTCTACAATGCCAATTTATAAACTAAAAAAACAAACACTTTTCTCAATGAAGAAAAAATTCTTATTCTCTAAAATTATTTCCAAACGCTTAAATATGTTTGTATAAGTCATGAAAAAAGTTGTCATAAATTAAAAACCGCAAAGTTATTCAAACAACATATTAAGCAGATTATGCAAAAAAGGAAAAAATAAAAACACACTGTTTTATCCACTCTTGATAGATATAGAAAAAGCAGAAAACGTAAATAACAGCATTTCTATCTGCACACTATAATGACAATAAAACAAAAGCACTTCTATTGAACAATTTAGGTCGTACTAAAAAATATTTACTGTATTTGCATGGTAAGGGCTTCACCAATAACAGCACGCGTTATTTTACTTTTTCTTTGTAATGCTAACTGATCAACAGAATCAATAACACGTTTTAATGAAAATAAAGAACGCTCACAGCGGCTTACAAGATAAGAAACGGTATCCGGATGAACAATAATTTGTTTATCAGAAAAAAGTTTAAAAGCAACAGCTGTTAACAATGCATCATCAGGCTGATTAATCGCGACTAACATAACAGAATTAAGGCGACTTTTCAGATCATTTAACTTTAAATTCCACGCTAAAGGTACTGTACGTGCCGTTATTAACAACGTAGCATGACGCACATCAATATTTGCTTGCTTAACGCTGTTAATTAAGTGAAAAAGCCCTATTTCACTAATTTCATCCGCATCAATATCCTCAATTAAAAGCGATCTTCCTGAAGAAGCAACAGCAATAGCCTGATCAACTTCATTGCGATGAAAAATTAAAGCGTCGGCTTTTTGAGCCCACACACTAGAAAAGTGCGTTTTCCCAGATCCTTGTCTTCCAACCAAAACTGCAATAGGTAAGACCCAATTTGGCCAATGATCAATAAGCTGAAAAGCCATACGATTGCTTTCCGTCACTACTAAGTCATCAAATTGGAAAGCCGGATTATAAAAAAAGTTTAAGGGTAATTGCGTTTCATGCCCCTTCATTCTAACAACTCCGAATTGCCACTTCGTGAATACATCTGAGAATTAAGGTAAGTATGAAGAGCAAAACGAACCAAAACACCAACAGCCGCTGCTGCAGGAACCGCAACAAGCATACCAGTAAAACCAAAGAGTGATGAAAAAGCAAAAAGTGCAAACATCAGCCACACCGGATGCAATCCCACTGACGAACCCACAAGTTTTGGTTGAAGAATGTAGCCTTCAATAAACTGACCAATTAAAAAGAGAACCATAACAACAACAATCCAACCCCAATTATTAGGATAAAACTGAACCCATGCAACACCAACAGAAAGCACAAAACCACTCATTGTACCAATATAAGGAACAAAACTGATAAGACCAATAAACATACCAATCAAAAGACCAAAATTAAGTCCCGTGATAGTTAAACCGATAGCATAATACCCTCCCAATATTAAACAAACTGTTCCTTGTCCACGAACAAAGCCAGCAATAGCTCTATCCATTTCATAAAAAATACTGCGAACGGTCTCAAGATGATCCCTCGGTATTAACGAATCAACTGCGGCAACCATACGCGGCCAATCTAATAACATATAAAATGCCACCACGGGTGCCACGACAAATAAGCTCACAAGATTAACGATAGATTTTCCTGACTTCAAAAGTGAATTCAAGAGAGACGTAATAAAATCAGAACTTTTTCCCAAAAGTCCTTTAATATTACTCTGTAATTCATTCGGATCACTACCAAAATAGCGCCTAACCCAATCAAAATCATGCTCAACAAAAAAAGTTTGAATACGACTAATATAGACGGGCAAGCCATCACTCACAAACTGCTGTATTTGCCAACTGATAATAGGAATTAAAATAATTAAAGAAGCGACAAAAATAACAACAATAAATAAAGTAATGAGGATAGTACCAAAAACACGACGAATACCAAATTTTTCAAATAATTGAACAATAGGATTAAGAAAGTAAGCCAACACAATCCCTGCTACGAAAGGAAGCAAAACGGATCCCAAAATAAACATAAAAAGAATGAAAAAAATCAGCGTACCAAGCCAGAAAAAAATTTGCTTTTTCATATTGTTCGGTAACGGTACTTGAGTATAAGCTGGCACATAAGTCTTATAACGGTCACGAGCCCCACTCTCCCTCACCTTCTTGTTCATAAGCTGTGAAGTGAAATGGTCCTGATTATCTGATACCTTGCTCATAAAATATCCTAAAAAACTCTTCACAAAAAAATTATAAACCCCTTTTACATGGGTCAAGAAAAGATATAGGTCAAGTAAAATAGCTTATTTCTTAAATACTAAATATCAATACCACTTGCAGAGGCAACTTTATCATGGCATTGCATAATATAAAAATCTGATTTTCCATAAGGAAGACTCCAATGAGCAACCAAGATCTCATAAATAATAAATCCAAGTGCAGTCTTACCTATGCAAAAGCCGGTGTAAACATCGATATGGGTAATGCTATGGTAGAAAAAATTAAACCCTTTATACGCTCAACAAAACGAGCAGGAACAAATGCAGAAATTGGCGGCTTTGGTGGCCTCTTTGATTTAAAAGCAGCCGGCTTCACAGATCCCATTCTTGTAGCAGCAAATGATGGCGTAGGAACAAAATTAAAAATTGCCATTGAAATGGGTATACATGACACTGTGGGTATTGATCTAGTAGCCATGTGCGTCAATGATTTACTCGTACAAGGTGCTGAACCTCTCTTTTTTCTTGATTACTTTGCAACTGGTAAGCTTAACCCTGAACAGGGTGCGACAATCATTGCTGGTATAGCAGAAGGATGTAAACAAGCAGGTGCTGCTCTCATTGGAGGAGAAACTGCAGAAATGCCAAGTATGTACGCAGAGGGAGATTATGATTTAGCAGGTTTTGCTGTAGGAGCATGCGAACGCAGCGCATTACTCCCCTCAAAAAATCTTACAGAAGGCGATATTATTTTAGGACTTAACTCATCTGGAGTTCATTCCAACGGCTTTTCTCTCATAAGACGAATCATCAAACAAGATAATTTAAAATGGGAAAATCCAGCTCCATTTAATCCCCAAATCAGCCTTGGTACAGCACTACTCACACCAACACGCATTTATGTAAAATCACTCCTATCTATTATGCGAAATTATGAAGGAATTAAGGCTCTTGCCCATATCACAGGTGGAGGCTTTCCTGAAAATATTCCACGGGTACTTCCATCTTCTCTGTGCGCTGAAATTAATCTTTCTGCCATTCAGATTCCATCAATTTTTTCATGGATTGCCAAACAAGGTAAAATAGAAGAAACTGAAATGCTGCGAACATTTAATTGCGGCATTGGCATGGTTATTATCGTAGCGCAACACGCAGTTGAAGAAATTACACAAGCACTTGAAATGCAAGGAGAAAAAATTATTCCCCTCGGCATTTTAACAAAACGCCAAAATAAAAAAATATTCTATAAAGGTGTACTACACTTATGAAAAAAAAAATTGTTATTTTTATTTCTGGCAACGGATCTAATATGGTTGCCCTTGCCAAGGCAAGTAAACAAAAGGAATACCCTGCTGAGATCATCGCGGTTATTTGCGATAATCCTTATGCTGCCGGCATTGAAAAAGCACGTAACAATAACTTGCCTACGCACATTGTTGATCGCAAAAGTTATCCAACGAGAGAAGCACACGAGGAAGCTATCTTTACGATTTTAGCTCAACATAATCCAGATCTTCTCTGCTTTGCTGGCTATATGCGCCTCATCTCATCGCGTTTCGTAAAACTTTATGAAGGCCGAATTTTAAATATTCACCCTTCTCTTTTACCGTCATTTAAAGGTTTGAATACACATGAAAGGGCTTTACAAGCAGGCGTTAAAATCACTGGATGCACTGTTCATCTTGTTACAGAAGATATGGATGCAGGAAAAATTCTTGCCCAAGCAGCTGTTCCAGTCTGTCCAAATGATACCACTGAATACTTAGCAGAGAGAGTACTTAAAGCGGAACACGAACTCTACCCCAAAGCCTTAAAAGCCTTCATTGATGGAAACAAAAAAATGATAAATACTCAACAACAGCTTTTATCCTTTTGAGTATATCAAACAGCGCTTTCCAACCTTGCAAAAAACTTTCCTGTACTCTCCTCTCTTATAAAGTTTGAATAGGATAAAATTACATCATCCTCATAAATGTTTTTGTACAAAGTGTGCAATACTTTTTTAGCTTTTTAACGGTCAATTTTCTAATTACTCTTAACTTATTTTGTTCACTAGGCTTTACTCACTACTACGCCTATCTTTTCAAAATACCCACTTTCGTTTAAAAAATTTTAAAATAAACGATGTTTCTATTGTATAATTTTTTATTTCATTATGAAAGTGTTTCTTTAACTATTAGTGCTAACTGTTTGAGTGTAAATGGTTTAGATAGAAAACCAAAAACAGCATCTTGTGGAAGATTTTTAGCAAAAGCATCTTTTGCGTATCCAGAAACAAAAATAAATTTGATATTAGGATAGTTTTTACGTGCTTCCTTAAGCAAAGTCGGCCCATCCATTTCTGGCATCACCACATCAGAAACGATAACATCAATAGCTCCCTTATGTTCCTCAAGAATGGCAAGTGCTTCTACCCCGCTTGCGGCCTCTAAAACAGTATATCCTCTCATTTGAAGCGCTCTTACTCCACCCATTCTGACTGCATCTTCATCTTCGACCAACAAAACAGTCGCAGATCCTGTCAAATCTGTATTTTTTTCTTGCTCTTCCTCTTTTTCAATCAATGGAAAAATTTTTCCATTATTATGAGAAATATAACGAGGGAGAAAAATATGAAATGTTGTTCCCTCTCCTTCTCTGCTATCACAGTAAATGTAACCACCTGTTTGTTGGATAATTCCATAAACCATTGACAAACCAAGCCCAGTTCCTTGTCCAACTTTTTTTGTTGTAAAAAATGGTTCAAACATCTTTTCTTGTATAGCAGCTGATATACCAATTCCTGTATCTGAAATAGTCAATTGTACATACTCACCAATTACAAAACCAACATGATCAAATTCAACACTCTGTTGTTTTGTAATATTATTTGTTGCAATCGTGACAACCCCTCCATTTGGCATAGCATCACGCGCATTAATAACCAAATTCATAATAACACGCTGAAAAGATGCTTGATCAACTTCAACGCTCCACAAATCTCTTCCATGAATAATTTTTAACTGAACATTATTGCCTAAAAGGGGTAAAATGAGATTGCGAATATCTGATAAAAAATCTGTAAAATCCACCTCTTCAGGACGAAGTGTTTGCTTCCTAGAAAAAGCTAGTAATTGCTGTACAAGCGCAGCTGCGCGATTGGCATTATTTTTGATATTGATAAGATCAGCATGAGCAGGATCAGAACTACGATGTGTATTTAAAAGAAGATCGCATGACATCAAAATTGCTGTTAAAACATTATTGAAATCGTGAGCAATACCACCAGCCAACTGCCCAACAGCTTGCATTTTCTGACTTTGCATCATTTTATCTTCAAGTGTTTTTTGTTCTGTTATTTCTATAACAGAGATAATGACCAAATTTCGCGGTGCTTCACTGTAATAAGACAGTATAGGTACAAGATGGAGGCGTAAATGGCGTTCTTCATTATTTTCTAAAACTGTTTCTAGAGAAACTGAATAATTTTTATTTGTTGTAATTTTCTGAAATGCTCGCTCTAGCTGCATATGATCACGGTGAAATATAACATCATAAAGATTGATAGTTTTTCTCGTACATCCTACGAGTGATGAAAAAACATTATTCATGTGAATCAAATGTCCTTTCTGATCCGCTACTGCTATTGCAAAGGGGCTTGCATCAAAATACCCTACCAGTGCACTAGGTAATTTTGATTGATCATCATTCTCTCCCTTTTGTACCTGCTGCGGAATTACGACAATACGATAAATAGCTTCATCTTCTAGGAGAGAAGAAACACACATAAAACAATTCAATATTTTCTTAACACTGATCTCTGAATTTAAACATAACGGAAACGTATAAGGTAAAGGGTACCCTGAACTTTGATGTTTGTCATATTGCAAACAAATATCACGCCACGCGCCATTAACTCCAACGCTACCAAATAATTGATCAAAACTATATTGCCCAATAGTAAAGTTAACCAAGTCAATTGAAAACCATTCAGCAAAAACTGCATTTACATAAAGAACATTCCCTTGGCTATTCACGGACAAAAAACCAACAGGAGCTTGATCCAAATGATTTATAGCTTCTTGAAGATTCGAGAAAAAAACTTCACGACATTCTTGCAAATGTGAAACATCAGCAATACGCCAAAATAAAAGCTTTTTTCCCCGCTTTGTAATTGGTTGAACAGAAATATTATACCAAACAGATTTTTTTTGCGTAGAATGGACAAAAATTGGTTGCTCGACTCTCAATTCTTCTTGCGCTGCAAGATGACTACATGCTGCAACTTTTAAGCGATACGCAAGTGCACCAGCCCCAGGAAGATCAGCAATAACTACATAACAAGAGGAGTCAGGCTTATAGGTAAGAATTTTTCGATAACTTTGATTAGAGTAATAAACAAAACCAGATAAATCGGAGATTATAATTGCATCATCGCTACTATTAAAGATGCGAAGATCAAAATCTTCATGAAATTGTGCTGCATTACATTTTAAAACTCCCATTCCAATCAGAACGAGTGCAGCAACCCCTATAACCGCTAAAGCTAAAAAAGAAATCAATTCGACCTTTTGCAAATAGCTTTGTGGATAAAAAAAACCTAGAACACCCACAATGAAAAGAAAAGCTATTACAAAAATAACACCAAGAACCACACCTCCTCGATTTACAGAAGAAGAAGACGATGATCTTCCATTATTCTCAAAACTTTTATCCATCTCACTTTGCCTTGATTAAAGCTGTTACCATAAATTAACTCCATAATCATTGTTATAAAGTACATACCATGATAATATCTCCCTAAGAAACGTCACCCATATCATGTTATAAGCAAACCTTTTAAGGGTATATTTATAAGCTTATCTCAATAAAAAATAATATTTCCATTCCAAAATGGGAGAAATTTTTATGTATGTCTGGTTATCAAGCCAAATAGGCACATCTGCCGCGAACATAACCACAAGCGCTGTGTTTTTTATAATAACAATCGCTGCTCTTTCTGCAATCATCCTGTTTGTACGTCGTTTAAACACAGGAAAATTCAGTATCAACAGAAAAAAGCGTCCAACGCGATTAACATTATGTGATACAATTGCTATCGATCGCGCGCGTAGTCTTATTTTGGTACGTTGTGATGATAAAGAGCATTTGCTTCTTATTGGCGGATTAACAGATGTTGTTGTAGAATCCAATATCACCAGTACATCCATCATACAAAAGAGAGAAGCACAGCCAACATTAACAACAGCAGAAATCACTCCAAATGCCAACCTTACAGAAAAAAGGTCTTTTTCCACAAAAGAAAGAGAACGCCCACAGAACGATTCTTCTAGCTCTTTTATGAAACAAAACGTTGAAGATTCAGCAATTATCACTGAAATTGAAGGGCGACAAGAGCCATCCTTATTTATCCCTGCCCCCAAAAAATAAAATACACAACTCTAACAGCGCGCATCTCACTTGCTCATCATCTCAACCGACTTTAATCATCACGATAAACTTTTTCCCGTCGTTCGTGGCGTTCCTGTGCTTCCAACGATAAAACTGCAATTGGTCGAGCCTCAAGACGCTTTATACTAATAGGCTCACCAGTTTCCTCACAAAAACCGTAAGTTCCATTATTGATGCGCTCTAAAGCAGCATCTATTTTTGAAATGAGTTTTCTTTGACGATCACGAGCACGTAATTCAATTGTACGATCAGTTTCGCAAGACGCCCTATCGGCCAAATCGGGCTGACCAACATTCTCTTCTTGCAAATTTTCCAAAGTCCCCCGCGCTTCTCTTAATATATCATTTTTCCAAGAAACCAATTTAGCACGGAAATATGCCTTTTGTCGCTCATTCATAAAAGGCTCGTTTTCGCTAGGGCGATATTGATCATCAATCTCTTCGCTCATGCCATAAAAACCTCCACATACGGTATGTGCGGTCTATATATTGTGCAACACCGATCAATACAAGCGCAAAATATTTTTTTATACACTCTATAATATGTTTAAAATTCCTGTTTAACTCTTCAGCTACTCTTTCTAAATAGCATGTCACTCCCTTGACATAATGACTAGTCAAGGCTTGTCCATAAATCCTCTTTCTCATGATATCTACAAGCCTAGAAAAGCAGGTATTCAAAATCAGACGCAATAACCTTACTCAATTATTGGAGCAAGACTCAAACCTACTAAAAACAAATCGTCTCAGTATGCAAAAAATAAAAATCTTTACAAAGGCAGAGTATGATATTCGCGATTCAAATACATCAAAGCGTTTTTTTCTTGATTACGGTTGATCGCAACAACTTCACCAATCAAAACAAAATGAGTTGCATGTTCATGCCAACAAATCAAACGACAATCAAAAGACGCTAAAGCGTCTGAAAGACTAGGTGCACCAGTCTGCAAAGTACTCCATCGCGCTATACTAAAATGTTCATTTTGTGTATCACGACAAGACCTAGAAAAAATATCTGCTAATGAACGATGTTTTCCTGCTAAACTATTAACACAAAAATTACCATTTTCTATAAATAACTGATTCTTAGGATTATGCCGCATGAGGCAAACAAGAAGTGTTGGGGGGGCATCAGATAAGGAACAACATGCTGAAACTGTTACACCACGCCTTCCTTTAATGCCATTTGTTGTCACAATATGCACGGCTCCTGCAAAATGGCTCATAGCATCTCGATATTCTTGCGAGGAAACAGTAATATTATGTTGAAGTCCAAGCATTAAATGTGTTGTATGGTTTGACATATCTTTCACTTATACAGCTATAAAATTTCAAGTGATCTTTCCATAAAAAAAATCTATTACACATACTCTATAATACAAATGATATTTTAGTATACAAAACTACATGCTAAAAAAGTCAATCTAGGAGATCTTAATGCCTCATTCTCATCTCATTTCGCCTTCACTCTTGGCTTCTGACTTTTCCAAACTTGGCAAAGAAGTATTAGATGTTGTTGATGCCGGTGCAGATTGGTTGCATCTTGATATAATGGATGGGCACTTCGTCCCTAATATCACTTTTGGCCCTGATGTCGTCAAGACACTCCGACCATTAACCAAAGCAATATTTGATGTTCATCTGATGATCACACCTGTAGATCCTTATCTTGAGGCTTTTGCAAAAGCTGGTTCAAATATTATAACGATTCATGCTGAAGCAAGTCCCCACCTTCATCGTTCACTACAAATAATCAAAGCAACAGGAAAAAAAGCAGGAATTGCAATCAATCCAAGCACACCAGAACATGTGCTTGAATATTTGCTTGATCAATTAGATCTTATCCTCATCATGACAGTCAACCCTGGTTTTGGTGGGCAAAATTTCATTCCAGAAATGAAAGATAAAATCAAGCGCGTTAAAAGCATGATCGCTAACAGACCTATTGATCTTGAAGTAGATGGTGGCATCACTGTTGATACAATTGGAATAGCTGCAAAAGCTGGTGCCAATGTATTTGTCGCAGGCTCTGCAATTTATAAAAATGGAAACAAAGAACTTTACAAAACCCGAATTAATGCATTGCGCCAAGCAGCAGCTCTCTCACAATAAGGAAAAATCATGATAGCACGTTATTCTCGCTCTGAAATGGTAACAATTTGGTCAGCAAAGACAAAATATCGTATTTGGTTTGAAATTGAAGCACATGCCTGTGATGCACTTGCTGAACTGGGAATTATTCCAAAAGAAGCAGCAAAGATCATCTGGGAAAAAGGGGAAGCAGCCGAATTTGATGTTAATCGCATTAATGAAATTGAGGCAATCACCAAACATGATGTCATTGCCTTCCTAACCCACTTAGCTGAATTTGTTGGACCAGAAGCACGCTTCATTCACCAAGGTATGACATCATCAGATGTTCTAGATACAACGCTTAATATTCAATTGATGCGTGCCAGTGATATTTTGCTAAAAGACATAGACCAACTTCTTGAAGCATTAAAAAAACGTGCTTTTGAACATAAAGGAACAATCACCATTGGGCGAAGTCATGGCATTCACGCTGAACCGACAACATTTGGAGTTAAGTTCGCTCTTGCATACGCTGAATTTTTCCGTTGTCGCAAACGTCTTCTTGCAGCACGTGAAGAAATTTCTACTTGCGCTATTTCAGGGGCTGTAGGGACTTTTGCAAACATTGACCCACGCATTGAAGAACATGTAGCAAAAGCATTGGGAATGCGCACTGAACCTGTTTCCACCCAAGTCATACCACGTGATCGTCACGCCATGTTCTTTGCAACACTTGGTGTTATTGCTTCATCTATTGAAAGATTAGCTATAGAAATACGCCATCTTCAACGAACAGAAGTTCTTGAAGCAGAAGAGCATTTCTTACCTGGGCAAAAAGGCTCATCCGCTATGCCCCATAAACGTAATCCAGTTTTAACAGAAAATTTAACAGGATTAGCACGTATGGTGCGTGCATTTACAATTCCTGCCATGGAAAATGTAGCACTTTGGCATGAACGTGATATCTCTCATTCATCTGTTGAGCGTTATATTGGCCCTGATGCTACCATTACACTTGATTTTGCTCTTGCCAGACTCACATCTGTCATTGAAAATCTAATTGTCTATCCAGAAAACATGAAAAAAAATCTTAATAAATTCCGTGGGCTTGTTCATTCACAACGGGTGCTTTTAGCACTCACGCAAGCTGGAATGAGTCGTGAAGATGCTTATCGGATCGTACAACGAAATGCGATGAAGGTTTGGGAACAAGGAAAAGATTTTTTAGAAGAACTGCTCAATGACAACGATGTTACAAAAGTTTTAAGTGAGACAGAACTTCGCGAAAAATTCGACCTTTCTTACCATACAAAACATATCAACACAATTTTTAAACGTGTTTTTGGGGAGTGATAAAAATTGCGTATAAGGAACTAACATATTTTCTTCCATCTATGATCTAAAATCTGTTTTGTAATGAGGAAACAATTCATGAAAGCAAACCAACTTGATATTCTCATTGTTCCTGGCTACAAAGGATCTGGCTCTGATCATTGGCAAACACGATGGGAAAAGAAATTATCTACAGCTCACCGTATTAAACAAGTCGACTGGTCAAAACCTGTTTGTGAAGAATGGGTTAATGAGGTTAAATTCGCTATTGCACAAGCTCAAAAGCCCGTTATGATTATTGCCCATTCATTAGGAGTTCCAACTGCTGTTCAAGCAACTATACAAAACGCAGAAAAAGTTTGTGGTGCCTTTTTTGTTGCACCTCCAGATGTAAACAATGAAAAAATACGCCCCAAACATTTAATGACATTTGGCCCTTATTATTGCAAAAAATTATCCTTTCCCTCTGTAGTTATAGCCAGCCGAAACGATGAATTTTGTCAATTCTCAGTAGCAGAGAATCTTGCCAATAATTGGGGTGCACTCTTTGTGGACGCTGGTCAATCAGGCCACATTAATGCAGAATCTGGACATGGACCTTGGCCTGAAGGACTTATGGTTCTCTCTCATTTTCTTGCAAAAATCTGATTCAAAAAAAGATAATCGTCTTTACCCTATCTATACAGTTTCATTTTTCTTTGGCAGAGCTACAATGACAAAAGTTGTAAGAAGTATTATAGCAATCATTGAGAATTTCTGCCAATTAGGGTAGTATCACTTATCAACGCTGTTTAAAACCTTTCAAACCAATAGAGAATCATAATGAATCGTCGCCACCGTATCTATGAAGGCAAGGCCAAAATTTTATATGAAGGACCTGAACCAGGGACCTATATTCAATTTTTTAAAGATGACACAACTGCTTTTAATGCAAAAAAGCACGAAATTATTGACGGAAAAGGGGTTTTAAATAATCGTATTTCTGAACATATTTTCAGCCATCTTAGCCGTTTGGGTATCCCAACACATTTTATCAAGCGTATAAACATGCGCGAACAACTCATTAAAGCCGTTGAAATTATTCCATTGGAGGTTGTTGTTAGAAACATTGCCGCTGGCTCTCTTTCTAAGCGTTTGGGATTAGAAGAAGGAACCGCTCTTTCGCAATCCATCATTGAATTTTATTATAAAAATGATTCTCTTGATGACCCAATGGTAACTGAAGAACATATTACTGCCTTTGGATGGGCTGTTCCACAAGAAATAGAAGACATTATGCAACTTGCGATTCGTATTAATGATTTTCTTTCTGGGCTTTTTGCAGGTGTTAACATTCAATTAGTTGATTTTAAAATGGAATTTGGTCGTTTGTGGGAAGATGAAACGATGCGCATTGTTCTTGCTGATGAAATCTCTCCTGATTCTGCCCGACTATGGGATATGCAAACACAAGAAAAAATGGATAAAGATCGTTTTCGGCGTGATATGGGTGGACTTATTAACGCTTATCAAGAGGTTGCCAAACGTCTCGGAATCATCAATGAAAATGAACCTCCGCGACCAAGTGGTCCCGTTTTGGTAAAATAAACAATAAGGTGACATTATATCGCCTTCCTTGATATTGGGGTGTAGACCTCTTCAAGGAGAAGAATTTTAGCAATAGGAAATAAAAAATGAAAGCACGCGTCACAGTTACCTTAAAAAACAGCGTTCTTGATCCACAAGGAGAAGCGGTTGTTAATGCTTTAGAAAGTTTAGCTTTTAAAGGCATTCACTCTATTCGCCAAGGAAAGGTTTTTGATGTTGTGCTTGATGATCAGCCTGCTGAAACGGCAAAGCAAAAACTTGAAAAAATGTGTGAAGAATTACTCGCAAATACTGTTATTGAAAATTACACTATAGAACTTCTTTAAGTGGAACTCTCCATGAAAACTGCTATCATTCAATTACCTGGACTAAATCGCGACCGAGATATGATCGCAGCATTACATCATATAACAGGAGTTGAACCATTCAAAATTTGGCAAACAGATTCAACAATTCCAGATGTAGATGTCATTGTTATTCCTGGTGGTTTTTCTTATGGGGACTACTTAAGATGTGGTGCTATTGGCGCACGAACACCAGTTTTACAAGCCGTTAGTGAAAAAGCAGAAAAAGGTGTTACAATAATCGGCATATGTAATGGATTTCAAATTTTGTTGGAAGCTGGATTATTACCCGGTGCTTTAATGCGTAATGCTTCGTTAAAATTTGTTTGTCGTGACATAAAACTTGAAGTAACCAACAACAGTACAAGATTTTCTCGGTATTATTCTAAAGGACAAATCATTCGCTGTCCTGTTGCACATCACGATGGAAATTATTTTGTTGACGGTGCAATATTAAAACAAATGGAAGATAATGAGCAAATTGTTTTCCGCTATGCTGAAAATACAAACCCTAATGGTTCACTTAATAATATTGCTGGTATTGTCAATAAAGCTGGTAATATCCTTGGTATGATGCCTCACCCTGAAAATTTCATTGAGCCCGCACATGGTGGCACTGATGGCCGCTTACTTTTCCAAAGTGCTTTAGAATTGGCAAATGGGTAGTAATAAAAGAGAAATTATGTTATTTAACCTTTTTAAAGTCGAAAATCTCTATCATTTCCTACGTAATAAATTTACGAATCAAATGCTTTATAGATCCATTGGATGGTGTTTCTCTAAAAATACACAAAGATTTATTCAAAAGCCGTTTCTGGTCTTTGAAACATCGAATAAATCACCAGAATCTCAGTTAATGATTTGTAAACTGCTACCTTATCAAACAATGCAACCACTTATGATCTAAGCTGCTAGATTTAGGATAATAAAAATGCTAAATTTTAATTAATTTGACGGATAAACTACTCATGAATCCTTGCAATAATAACATCGCCATTACACCAAAATTAATTGCACAACACGGCTTAAAAGATGATGAGTATCAACATATCCTAGCCTTAATTGGGAGAGAGCCAACATTTACTGAGCTAGGAATTTTTTCTGCAATGTGGAACGAACATTGTTCTTATAAATCATCTAAAAAGTGGCTTAAAACTCTCCCAACAAAAGGAAAATGTGTTATTCAAGGACCTGGTGAAAATGCTGGCGTTGTGGATATTGGTGAAGGTCAATGCGTGATTTTCAAAATGGAAAGTCATAACCATCCCTCCTACATTGAGCCTTATCAAGGTGCAGCAACAGGTGTTGGTGGCATTTTACGAGATGTTTTTACAATGGGTGCCCGTCCTGTCGCAGCCATGAATGCATTGCGATTTGGTTCTCCTGATCATCCTCGAACACGCCATCTTGTTTCTGGTGTAGTTTCTGGAATCGGTGGCTATGGAAATTCTTTTGGTGTTCCAACCATTGGGGGAGAAGTAAATTTTGATAAGCGTTACAATGGTAATATCCTTGTCAACGCCTTTGCCGCTGGAATTGCAAAAACAAACTCTCTTTTTTACTCAAAAGCGCAAGGAGTAGGGCTTCCTGTTGTTTATCTTGGAGCTAAAACAGGACGTGATGGTGTCGGTGGAGCAACAATGGCTTCTGCCGAATTTGATGATTCAATCAGTGAAAAACGTCCAACCGTTCAAGTGGGTGATCCTTTTACGGAAAAATGCCTTTTTGAAGCTTGCTTAGAACTTATGGAACTAGGAGCTGTCGTTGCTATCCAAGATATGGGAGCAGCAGGTTTAACATCCTCTGCTGTTGAGATGGGAGCAAAAGGAAATTTGGGTATAGAACTTAATCTCGATAAAGTTCCTGTTCGTGAAGAAAACATGACAGCCTACGAAATGATGCTTTCTGAAAGCCAAGAGCGTATGCTCATGGTTCTAAAACCAGAAATGGAACAACAAGCAGCTGAAATTTTTCACAAATGGGGACTTCATTTTTCTATAATTGGAAAAACAACAAATAATTTACGTTTTTGCGTAAAGCATCAAGGAGAAGAAGTCGTTAATCTTCCCATCAAAGAACTTGGTAATGAAGCACCTGTTTATGATCGCCCTTGGAGTGAGCCTGCTAAAAAAACACCTCTTAAAGCAGAAGACGTTGAGAAAGTTGAAAATCTTGGTGGTGCACTCCTTACGCTACTAAACTCTGCAAATTTAAGTTCACGACGATGGATTTATGAACAATATGATACCCTCATACAAGGCAATACACTTGTTCGTCCAGGAAGCGATGCAGGAGTCATCCGTGTAAGCAATAATGACAAACGTGCCCTTGCCTTTTCTTCTGATGTGACACCTCGATATTGTGAAGCTGATCCCTATGAAGGAGGGAAACAAGCAGTTGCAGAATGCTGGAGGAATATTAGCACTACGGGCGCAACACCACTAGCCGCTACAGATAATCTCAATTTTGGGAACCCTGAAAAACCTGAAATTATGGGACAGTTCGTTTTTGCCATTAAAGGCATAGGTGAAGCTTGTAAAGTTCTTGATTTTCCTATCGTTTCAGGCAATGTCTCTCTTTATAATGAAACAAACGGAGAAGCAATCCCTCCTACTCCCACAATCGCTGGTATTGGTCTTCTTGACGACTGGTCTAAAATGGTGACGATCAGCGGTATGCAACATGGAGATAATATTATTTTGATTGGAGCTTGCGGCTCTCATCTGGGACAATCAATCTACGTGCGAGACATTTTAAATATTGATACCGGCACACCACCTCATGTGGATTTACAACTTGAAAAAAAACATGGTCAATTTGTTAGAGATGTCATTCATCGTGGTTTTGTTCATGCCGCGCATGACATTTCTGACGGAGGATTAGCTGTTGCACTTGCAGAAATGGTCATTAAAGCAGGTAAAGGAATCAAAGCAAAATTAAGTAATCGATCACCAGAGCATGCAGAACTTTTTGGAGAAGACCAAGGACGTTATCTCTTAGCAGTTAAACCTGAAGCGCTTAATAGCTTTAAAGAACTTGCACAAATAAGTGCCGTTTCCTTAACAGAGCTTGGTATAGTTGAGGGTACTTTGCTTGATATAGATGGGGTATTAAAACTTTCTGTATATGAACTCATGCAAGCCTATGAAAACTGGTTTCCAGAATTTATGGGCGAAAAATAAAATTTTTTTTATTTCTCTTTAACCTTATGCTACTCTTATAAACAAATTAACAAACACAGGAGAATAATCATGGCAATGAGTGCCAGTGCAATTGAAGCACTTATTCGTGAAGGCATTCCTGATGCAACTGTAACAATTCATGATCTTACTGGCGATGGAGAACATTACGCCGCAGAAGTTATTTCTGAAAGTTTTCTCGGTAAAAGCCGTGTTCAGCAACATAAAATGGTCTATGATGCTCTTAAAGGCAATATGGGAAATGCACTCCATGCTTTAGCGCTACAAACGAATACTCCTAAATAATTGAAAAATTTCTTCTTGCATTCATTCACTCAATACGATTAGAAAATAATGCAAACGTAAATTCACACTTATAAAAATCTGCAATATCGAGGAATAGAGATGACCACTGTTCATAAGTTTATTGACAACGAAATTAAAACAAATGATATCATTTTATTCATGAAAGGAACACCGGATGCTCCACAATGCGGCTTCTCAGGACAAGTTGTTCAAATTCTTGAGTATTTAGAGTTAAATTATAAAGGAGTTAATATCTTAACTTCTGATGAATTGCGTCAAGGAATCAAAGACTATTCAAATTGGCCAACAGTTCCGCAACTGTATATAAAAGGTGAATTTATTGGGGGCTGTGATATTGTTAAAGAAATGTTTCAAAACAACGAATTGCAAGAACTGCTAATAGAAAAAAACATTCCCTGCAAAAAAACATAAGTATTCCTCGTTTTATCCAATTTTTTATAGAGTCGTGTTCAGTCGAAACTTTTATTTCAAGGATGCATATGTCATATTTAATCGACGAACAAACGCATAGTGATACGATTAGAAAAAAAATTGGCTATAAAGAATTTGTTATTCTCATTGGTGCGCTTATGGCCATCAATTCTATAGCCGTTGACATTATGCTGCCGGCAATGCCTGATATTTTAAATAGCTTACATGCTATCAATGAAAATGATCAGCACTATATCATTTCCAGTTATCTTATTAGCTATGGCATTACACAAATATTTTTTGGCCCAATAAGTGATCGTTATGGGCGACGTAAGATTCTTCTCATCGGTCTTGCTTTTTATTCATTTACGGCGATTGGTTGTGCTTTTATATCCAATTTTTCTTTATTGCTTATTTTACGTATCTTGCAAGGTATGGGAGGTGCCGCTATGCGTGTACTCACAGTTTCCATTGTACGTGATCTCTATAGTGGTCGAAAAATGGCAGAAGTCATGTCTATCGTCATGATGGTTTTTCTTATTGCACCAATGATTGGACCCGCAACGGGACAAGTTATTCTACTGTTTGGGCACTGGCAATTTATTTTTATATTCATGGCAATGATTGGTTTTGGGCTCATGATTTGGATTCAACTGCGCTTACCTGAAACTCTTTATGCACGACGCTCTCTTTCCTTTTCTTCGATCAGACATAATTTATGGATTGTTATAACCAATCGCACAACACTTTGCTACACACTGGCCACTTCTATCATTTTAGGTTGTATTTTCACTGCCGTTAATACATCACAACAAACATATGAAGGGATTTATAACTTAGGTCTCTGGTTCCCCCTTGCATTTGCTCTCGGCGCTGCATTTCAAGCTCTATCATCATTCTTTAATTCTCAACTTGTCGGACGCCTCGGAATGCGTCGCATTGCACACACAATGCTTTTACTCTTTTGTGCTACCTCATTCATCTGGTTTGTAGGATCCATCTTAGCAGATGGCGTTGTCCCTTTTCCTTTTTTCATGCTGTTATTCTGCGTATTAATGTTTGCGTGCGGCGGCATTATGGCAAATTTCAACACACTTGCTCTTGAATCTGTAGGAAAAATTGCAGGAACAGCATCTTCTGTATCTGGCTTTCTTCAAACATCTATTGGAACGGGTCTTAGCTTTTTTATTGCGCAACAATTTAACGAAACAACCATCCCTAATTCGGCAGGTTTTTTCTTTCTTAGCCTCATCGCTATAGTTCTAGTTTTATGGGCCGAACGTGGGCATCTCTTTAGACAACATAATAGTAACCCTCATGAATAAAAGCTGTGAGGAAAACTCAACAACACTCCTACCAAGTAATAAAATCATAAAGCATTCTTTTTTGTGCTTTTATAAACTAATAATTAAATATACTATATTGATTAATTGGCGAATTTTCCTGATTTTGGGAAGCCTTTCGGAACTGAACGCCCTCCCCCAGCGCGCGTTCCCATCCATTCATGGAGATCATTAACTTGGCGATTAAAGCAGCGTGCAGCTGCGTCTTGCCAAATTAAACCTTCTGATAAATTAAAAGTTTTGGCATCGGCAATACCACCCTCTTTATAACGTTGTAAACGAACACCTTTACCACGATTCATTTCTGGTATTTGTTCAATAGCAAAAATAAGCATTTTACGATTTTCACCAACCACTGCGACATGATCACCTTTTACCGGAACACAAAGCTTTACTTTATCAGGGAGCTTCACATTCATAATCTGTTTACCTTTTCGTGTATTAGCAACTACCTCGCCTGCAGGTACAATAAAGCCATTTCCGTGCAATGAAACTAAGAGAAGTTTTTCCTCTGCATTGTGTACAAAAGCTGTAAGAACATCATGTTCATCATCCATATCAACTAAAATACGAATTGGTTCACCATGCCCACGCCCTCTAGGCAAACTATTTGCACCAATAGCAAAAAATTTTCCGCCAGTACTTACCAGCACAATCTTATCTGTAGTAGACGCCGGAAATGCTAACTTTAAGCAATCCCCTTCTTTGAAAGAAAGTGCTTTGTAATCACTTAAATGTCCTTTTAAAGCACGCATCCACCCCTTTTCAGAAATAACAATCGTAATTGGTTCCTTTTCGATCATTGCCTGATGAATGTCACCAATATCATGTCTTGGTGCTTCTTCAAATGTTGTACGCCTTCTCCCTAAGAGAGTATTAGGACCAAAAATTTTCCGAACCTTTATGATTTCTTCTGAAATTATTTTCCATTGCTTTGTATGAGAAGCCAACAGACTCTGCAATCTTTCTTTTTCAGCCTTCAGGGTTTCAAACTCCTTACGAATTTCAAATTCTTCGAGCTTACGGAGAGACCGCAACCGCATATTAAGAACAGCTTCAGCCTGATTCTCGGTTAATTTAAAACGGTCGATTAGTTTCTTTTTAGGTTCATCCTCTTCACGAATAATCTGAATGACCTCATCAAGATTCAAATATGCGATAAGGTATCCATGGAGAATTTCTAATCGGCAATCAATTTGATCAAGCCGATAATGAGAGCGACGAATAAGCACCTCTTGACGATGTTCGAGCCATTGCTGCACACTTTCGCGCAAAGAAAGAACGTTCGGTATTTTTCCCAAAGACAAAACATTAAGATTAAGAGGAAATCTTACTTCAAAATCAGTCAATTTAAAAAGGGATTCCATGAGGAGTTCAGGGGTAATTGTACGATTTTTAGGAACAAGTACGATACGGATATCTTCTGCCGATTCATCACGAATATCTTCAAGCATTGGTAATCGCCGAGCAAGCAGTAATTCTGCTGTTTTTTCAATAAGTCGTGACTTTTGAACTTGATAAGGAATTTCAGTAACAATAATCACATAAGAACCACGACTACCGGACTCTTGATGCCAACGCGAACGCAGCCGAAAAAAACCACGCCCTATCCGATAAGATTCCTCAATACTTTTTTTAGGCTCAACTAAAATGCCACCTGTTGGAAAATCAGGACCAAGCACAAATTGATTTAATTCCTCATCATGTGCATTGGGATGTGCAATTAAATGTAGTGCCGCATCACAGAGCTCAGCAACATTATGGGGTGGAATAGATGTCGCCATACCAACAGCGATACCGGATGAACCATTTGCTAAAAGATTAGGAAAAGCTCCCGGCAAAACAACAGGCTCTTCATCTTCCTCATTATAGGTTAAACGAAAATCAATGGCGTTTTCATTAATTCCTTCCAACAGCAATGCTGCCACTTCAGTCATACGCGCTTCCGTATAACGCATAGCAGCAGCATTATCACCATCAATATTACCAAAATTACCTTGTCCATCAACCAATGGATAACGCACAGCAAAATTCTGCGCCAAACGCACTAATGCATCATAAATAGATGCATCACCGTGTGGATGAAATTTTCCCATGACATCACCAACAATCCGTGCACATTTCGCATAGGACTGCCCTGGGTTAAGTTTGAGCAAACGCATTGCATGGACAATACGCCGATGCACAGGTTTCAAACCATCACGCACATCAGGTAATGCACGGTGTGTAATAGTAGAAAGCGCATAAGCCAAATAACGCTCTTGTAAAGCAGACCGTAATTCTATTGGCTCAATATGTTCTTTATCAAAAGGTAAATTCATTTTATCAGACACAATATCAGAATAACAATTCCCCCAATAATGAGAAATTATTTTATAAGCTTTCTTCAGTAAAATCTCTCATGAGTCGACTATTTTTATCAAAAATCGACTATATAAAAATAACCATTGTAATTAAAACATGAACAAACAATTATATCAATTTGAAAAATTTATATGTATATTTAAAATAGTATATGAAAATACTCAACGAATTCATTCAAAAAAAATTTGCAAGAATGATAAAATACTGTCTTAAAAAAATTAACACAAAAAATAAACAGCCCCTAAAGAAATAAAGAACACATCCATCGTTAAACTTGGCAATGAGCATTTTCAGGATAAACAGAAAATCTAAAAAATGCTATTACTCATTTGAAGTTGATATATCCAGACAAACCAAACGCGTTATATGATTTCCTTAAAAACAATGCGAAAACACTCTGAAAACGAATCCTCATAATATTTTTAATAACAACAATTTATCGCTACTAATATTTTGAGTGCAAATATTTCAAAAAAAATCCCATTGTTACCCTATGTTTTTCTGAAAATCTGACGATAAATGAGTTCTCTAATCTTATAGATCTTTAACAATCAGCCATATTGCATAACAACCACATCCAGTTTTTATATGATGAGCTTTACAAAGCATTTAAAGCTTATAAAATTCAAATTTTTCAGCATATTACAGTGTTTAGCAACACTGCATTATTCTTACTAAACTAAGATAGGTGTTTTACTGCATCATTAAAAAACTAAGAATCATAGGTCTGAGTTTGTTATCAACCGTATATGCTCTAACATCATTGAAGATATTAAAATTTTACAACACACAGTAAAAAAGTGTCACCAACATTCAAACTTCAGCAACTTTATGAACTCTTTTTGTCAGCAGGAGCAATCCGGATTCCTAAATCACGTAATTGTGCAGCAGAAACATCAGATGGAGCACTCATCAAGAGATCAAGTGCTTGCTGATTCATAGGAAATAAAGCAACCTCACGTAAATTTTTGACACCTTGTAAGAGCATAATAATACGATCAATACCTGCCGCCATACCACCATGCGGTGGTGCCCCATAATGGAATGCACGATAAAGACCACCAAAACGATTTTCTACCACTTCCTTAGAAAGACCAGCAAGATTAAAAACTTTAAGCATCATTTCTGGTGAATGATTACGGATTCCGCCCGAAGCAATCTCATAACCATTGCATACAAGATCATATTGAAAAGCTTTAAGAGTAAGAGGATCTTGATATTCAAGCGCATCCTGTCCCCCTTGAGGCAGGGAAAAAGGATTATGAGCAAAATCAAGCTTTTCTTCATCTTCATTCCATTCAAAAAATGGAAAATCAACAATCCATGCTAAAGAGAAACACTCCCGATCAACAAGGTTTAATTCTTCTCCTACCCGCGTACGTGCCGCTCCCGCAAAAGATGCAAATTTCTTTGGATCTCCTGCCACGAAAAAACAGGCATCACCATTTTCAAGTCCAAGCTGTGTACGGAGTGCTTCAGACCTCTGCATACCAATATTTTTAGCAATAGGCCCCGCCCCTTCAAACTTCCCTTCTTCTTCGCGCCAGAAAATATAACCGAGCCCTGGTTGTCCCTCACCTTGTGCCCATGCATTCATACGATCACAAAAAGCACGGCTTCCACCGGTTTTAGCCGGAATAGCCCATATCTGTGCTTTTTCATCATTTGCCAAAATTTGAGCAAAAACTTTAAAACCAGAATCATAAAAATGCCGAGAAACATCTTCCATGATAATCGGATTACGTAAGTCAGGCTTATCTGAGCCATATTTCCGCATTGCTTCATCATAGGAAATACGAGGAAAATTTTGTGTTACAGGCTTTCCATTTGCAAACTCCTCAAAAAGAGAACGTATAATGGGCTCCATTGTTATAAAAACATCTTCCTGTTCAACAAAACTCATTTCAACATCTAATTGATAAAATTCTCCTGGAAGACGATCAGCCCGTGGATCTTCATCTCTAAAACACGGAGCAATTTGAAAATAACGATCAAAACCTGACATCATCAACAACTGTTTGTACTGTTGTGGTGCTTGTGGCAATGCGTAAAATTTTCCTTGATGAATACGACTTGGAACCAAAAAATCACGCGCTCCTTCCGGTGATGACGCTGTCAAAAGCGGCGTGGTAAATTCCGTAAAACCATCATCTTGCATAAAACGTCTGATAGCAGCAATAATTTCAGTACGACGCATTATATTTTTATGCATAGTTTCGCGACGTAAATCAAGAAAACGATACCTCAACCGAATATCTTCTGGATAATCAGGTTCGCCAAAAACAGGTAAAGGAAGCTCATCAGACTTCGAAAGAATCTCCACCTCTTTTGCAAAAATTTCAATCTCGCCGGTTGGGAGAGATGTATTAATAACTTCATCAGAACGTGCGCATACTTCCCCATCTACACGAATAACCCATTCAGAACGCACTTTTTCGATAATTTTAAAAGCTGGCGAAGCAGGATCAGCAACAATTTGTGTAATTCCAAAATGATCACGCAAATCTACAAAAAGGATTCCTCCATGATCACGAACACGATGAACCCATCCCGAAAGACGAACGTCTGTTCCTACATCACATTTACGAAGAGCAGCGCAATGATGACTGCGATAACGGTGCATAGCTTTTGCCTTTAATTATAATATTTCACATGCGCTACAAACGCTTTTTAACAACCATTTGTCAAGATATGAGGATAAAGACTCAAAAAAAAAGTCAATAAAAGACAAATTTAATTTATCTGGTTATAATAAAATAATGATGAATCTTATTACACAAACTACAGATCTTGAAATCGCACTTGCTACTTTACGTACCTCAGATTTTATAACAGTCGATACTGAATTTATCCGCGAAACAACTTTTTGGCCGCAACTGTGTCTAATCCAGCTTGCATCACCAGACACTACAGTTCTGATTGATCCAATATCACAAGATATTGATTTGCAACCATTTTTTGATCTAATGGTAGATAAAAAAGTTGTCAAAGTTTTTCATGCGGCACGCCAAGATATTGAAACGATTTATCATATCGGAGGAATTATTCCCTCCCCTCTTTTCGACACACAAATAGCAGGATCAATCTGTGGATTTGGTGATTCTATCTCCTATGACCAAATTGTACAACGCTGCACGGGGCATCAACTTGATAAATCATCTCGTTTTACAGATTGGAGCTACCGGCCTCTTTCCGAAAAACAACTGCTTTATGCACTTGCCGATGTAACCTATCTGAGAGATATTTACCTCTTATTGAAAAAGCAGTTAGAAAAAAACAAACGCATACACTGGATGGATGATGAAATAGCAATCTTATTATCACCCAAAACTTATGATTTGCCAGAAAATGAAGCATGGAAAAAAGTGAAAGGAAAAGTCAAAAAACCTCGTGAGCTTGCTGTATTACAAAAAATAGCGGCTTGGCGTGAACGTAAAGCACGAAAATATAATATTCCACGTCGCCATATTATGAAAGATGAATGCCTTATCGAAATCGCAACGCAACAACCAAAAGATGAATCTTCATTAAAACGTTTGCGTAGTCTTAGCAAAAACTGGGATAAATTCTCAATCGCACAGACATTAATCAAAGCTATTCACGAAGGCTTAGAAGCCGATCTTGCGATTTTACCTGCCCTACCTAAGCATAAACCACTTAATGATACGACAACTGCTGCTATCGATCTTCTCAAAGTACTCTTAAAACTTGTTGCCAATGAAAATAATATTGCACCAAAAATTATTGCAAGTTCCAATGATTTAGAAAAAATCGCAAATGGATGTATAAAGAAAAATATTCCTGCAATGAATGGTTGGCGCTATGAGATATTTGGGCAGAAAGCCGAACAAATGCTAAAAGGTCAAATAGGCTTTTATTTTAGCAACGGAGAAATAAGCATAAAACAGTTCTAATATACAAAAAAAATAATCATTTGTATACTAAGCTTTTTGCAACAAAAATCTTTTAAAGAAGAAAACTATCCATTTTTGTGAATAAAAAAATTGATTAAAAATCAAAAGATTAAAATTTTTTAATTTCATTATATCTCAATATAAATGGAAATAAACTCTATATGATGATTTAGTATCTAAAATACGCAGCAATATGATATATGGATAGGTTTTTATATCTTAGGAGAAAAAGAATCAGAAAGTTTCAAAAGCAAGGGGTATTTTTATTATTTTTGATAATTTCTTCAACCGTCCGAGAGGACGTTCTCCCATTAAATCAGCGTAACGCCTCGGGATGTACAATACAACATGATCTGTTTTTTTACGCCATGACAAGTGAGGTAGAATGCCTGCAATAGAAGCACTAAAAAGATAAGCAATACGCATAGTTGTACCGAGAATGCGTGCTTTTTCAATTATATTTCTGGTAGCCAGTTGAAAAATGGGAAGAGATTCTTCATCAATGAGTAAGCTTGTATTACGAAAAAACACAGCCAGCGCAGCATAAAGACGCCCTTCATGAGAGATTCCCGGATAAGATCCTAATGCTATCTGATGAGCGGCCTCATTGCCACGATAATCTGGATGTATACGCCAACCAATATCAGCAAGAAGACAAGCAGCTTTACGGTAACGACATTCATTTTCCGTTTCTGAAATTCCAAAAGTTTCAAAAGCATTGGACGTGAAATCAATGAGCTCCTCTGCTTGCTTTGGTGAACGGGCTCGTAGAATAGCCACTTCCATACATGCCGCAATGAGAGGATCTGAAAGACGAATTTTTGGCGATAATCGTGAATAAAGAAAGCCTTCACGGACTCCAGCTCCAGAAAAAAATATTTTTTCAAAACCTATACAGCGAATAAGTTCAATAAGAATGATTGCCCCATAAGGCAAAAGCTGCCGGCGATTTTTTGAAACAGCTGAAATCCCTTCCATATCATCAATACTGCCACTCACAACAAAACGCAAAAAATCCTCCATCTCAACTGCATCAACTTCATAGCCATGCATCACAGGTAGTCGATAGTGTTTTGTTATCATATGAAGTTTTGCCAAATTACGCCAAGTTCCTCCTACTGCATAGAAATAACGTGCCATGCCTTTACGAAGGAAAGAAGATTTACAAAATTGCTCATGTACAATTTTTTCAGCGACAGTAATATTATTATTGGACATATACTGTAATCGTAAACCACCTAATGGAAGAGTTATCCCTTCACCCATATCAGAATCATCAACATCAATAAGCTCAAGACTTCCTCCCCCAAGATCACCAGAAATACCTTTGGGTCGGTAAAAGGTAGAAACAACTCCGTACGCTGAATAAACAGCCTCTTCATTTCCCGAAAGAAGGTATATTTTATCTTGCAAAATATTTTCAGCATTTTGAATAAATGTTAACCCATTTTTTGCGTCCCGCGCTGCTGCTGTTGCTAGAGTATAGATCTCATCTGCTCCAATTTGTCGACAAAGTGCACGAAACCGTTTCAGTGTTCGCAATGCCATTTTCATTGATTTTTCTTCTAAAAATCCAGTTTTTGCAACTCCTTGACCAAGACCGCAGAGAACTTTTTCATTAAATAGAACTGTTGGTGAACGGACAAGTCCTTCGTAAACAACAAGCCTAACAGAATTTGAGCCAATATCGATAACGGCGATAGGCTTGCATCCTTTTAGCCGACCTTGAGCATTTATATATGTCATTGAATTTCA
Source organism: Bartonella refiksaydamii (assembly GCF_902652675.1). NCBI lineage: Bacteria > Pseudomonadati > Pseudomonadota > Alphaproteobacteria > Hyphomicrobiales > Bartonellaceae > Bartonella > Bartonella refiksaydamii. Next base: position 30,466 of record NZ_LR736295.1, on the reverse strand, counting down.
GTCTTTATGCGCTTCGGCTTGTTGCCGATGCAACGCAATCAAACGCGAAGCAGAAGACTCGAAAGATCTCTCCCCACCCGAAAGACCTGCATTTTCCATAAAATACTCCTGCGCGTTAAACAGTCTCTCACCTCTTTGCGGCGTTATGCGTTTTGATGTGCCATTGCTCAGTATATCAAAGCTTTGCTGATTATCAATGATGTTAGCCAACATAATTTGTAAAAGAATCTGCTGACGAACCGTTTTATTAAAAACTGGAACCAATATTTCAATACGATAATCTAGATTGCGTGGCATCATATCAGCAGACCCTAAATAAACAAGTGCATTTTCATTAGGTAAATCCTCACCGTTACCAAAGCAAAAAATGCGACTATGTTCAAGAAAGCGGCCTACTATTGATTTTGCACGAATATTATCTGAAATTCCTACAATACTAGGACGTAAACAACAGATACCACGTACAACTAAATCAATCTGCACTCCTACTTGGCTAGCACGGTATAAAGCGTCAATAATTTCAGGATCAACCAATGCATTGACTTTCATCCAAATAGCAGCAAACCGCCCTTGTTGCGCATTGGTAATTTCTCCTTCAATATGTTTGAGAATACGACTGCGCAATGTTAAAGGTGAAAAAGCAACTTTCATTGCCTTATTTGGACGCGCATACTGCGCGATATATTTAAACAATAATGCAACATCATGAGCAATATCATCATCATTGGTAAAAAAAGAAAGATCGGTATAAACTTTAGCATTAATTGGATGGTAATTTCCAGTTCCAAGATGAACGTAAGAGCAACGACGTTTTCCTTCACGCCTCACGATAAGTGACATCTTAGCATGTGTCTTTAATGCAATAAAACCAAAAACAACTTGAACGCCTGCACGTTCAAGATCACGCGCCCAACGAATATTTGCTTCTTCATCAAAACGCGCTTTAAGTTCCACTAAAGCGGTCACTGACTTCCCCTGTTCAGCAGCTTCAATCAAAGCGCTGACAATTGGGCTATCATTCGATGTGCGATAAAGAGTTTGTTTAATTTCAACAACATCAGGATCCCTAGCAGCTTGACGTAAAAACTGGATCACAACATCAAATGACTCATAAGGATGATGAAGCACGATATCATTTTCACGAATAGCAGCAAAACAATCACCATTATGCTTCCGAATACATTCAGGAAAACGGGGATTATAAGAAACAAATTTTAAATCATTACGCGGGATAGAGATAATCTCTGATATCATATTAAGCGCCAAAAATCCATCGAACACACTGATACAATTATCAGGAACAGCAAGTCCATCCGCTATAAATCGGCGTAAATTCTTTGGCATCTTTGCATTAAATTCAATTCGAATAACCTGACCGCGACGACGCCTTTTAAGCGCTGCTTCAAAAAAATCAACAAGATCTTCAGCCTCTTCTTCTACTTCAATATCACTATCGCGAATAACTCTAAATGTACCAATTCCATCAACTTCATAAGTAGGGAATACATGACGTATAAAAAGACTAACAGCATCTTCAGACGCTATAAAACGAAAATGATTGCCCTCTTCTTGAGGAAGGAAAATAAAACGTCTTAAAACAATTGGGATAGGCAACAACACTATGAATGAGTGTTGATCTGTACAGTGAGACAACTGAAGCGCAAGTGAAAGCCCTAAATTAGGAATGAATGGAAAAGAATGAGCAGAATCAACAGGTAGAGGTGTTAAAACAGGAAAAATCGTATCAAGAAAATATTTTTCGAGCCATAATCTTTCAATTTTTGAAAGCCCACTAGAACAAACAATTTCAATATCATTCTGTTTTAACTCGTAACGTAAAAGACTCAATTCTTGTAGTTGATTAACCTGCAAATGTGAAATCTCAGCTAACACAAAATCAAGTTGCTCCTGCGGTGTGCGCCCATCTGCACTACACGATGTAACTCCAGCACGAATTTGAGCAGCAAGGCCAGCAACACGAACCATAAAAAACTCATCAAGATTTTTTGCTGAAATCGAAAGAAACTTTAGCCGCTCCAATAAAGGATGCTTCGGATTAGCAGCTTCCATCAATACACGATTATTAAATTGTAGCCATGAAAATTCTCTATTAATAAACCGCGCCGGATCTTTCATCGTTATATCCGACATTAAACTCTGATCTGCCACCATTTGTTTCATATATTCTAGCTAATCTTTTTTATTTCCGAAATCCTTATGAACAAATATTTCACAAAACACTTTATGATATGTTATCGTATAATAGTCTATAATGTTCAATTTTTCTTATGTTATTTACATTTAATATTTCAAAACACTTGGAGCTCTTTCCATACACGAAATGCTAAGAACGCACGAAAAAACGGTATAACATAAAAGATAATTAGTTTTTTTTAGGAAAGCACCTTGCATTATTATAAGCTTTATTACAAACTGATATATATAGAATAGAGGATCAAAATCATACCTGATTAAGGTGTTTTATCGGGAGTTTATACACCATGGCTGATCACAACATTCCCTATTTCCAAAATGATCTTGGATGTAGAACAATCGAAATTGGTGTAAAAGAATTTATGTGTGTGGGTGCTACACAGCCATTTGATCATCCCCATATTTTTATCGACATGGGATCAGCTGACGAAAAAATTTGCCCTTATTGTTCAACACTTTATCGCTATGTTTCTTCACTATCCTACAACCAAACGAACCCAACAGGATGTCTCTATCATCCGAGCGATTCGTTATAGTGTGTTCTCGACTTTTTCAATATGAAGTACTTATGGATCAATCGCCAATCATTGTTGGAGCAGGTATTGCTGGTTTAGTTACTGCTTTGGCACTCGCCCATAAAGGAATTGCAAGTACCATTTTCGAAAAGCATAAACAGCTTGATGCTGTAGGTGCTGGTATTCAGCTCACCCCAAATGCAACCTGTATACTTGCTCATTGGGGAATTCTTGGCAAACTTACTGAAGTAGGTACAACACCGCACTTTCTTGAATTAAGAGATGGAGTATCTTTAAAAACGCGACTGCGTGCTGATCTTCTCAATTTATCAAAAAAAAACTGGAAAGCGCCTTATATTACAATCCATCGCGCCGACTTACAAAAAGTTTTATACAACGCTGTTGTTAAAAATCCTTTTATTAAATATAAAACAGGCGAAGCTGTTGTAGCGTCTACCCAAACAACCACAAACAGCATTCATATAAAAACAATAAAAACAGATGTGCCAACTGAGACACAACAACCCCAATTTTATTCAACGCCGCTTCTTATCGGATGTGATGGAGTGTGGTCCACATTACGGAAATTAGCTCCTTTTTATGAAACGGCAGATTTTAGCGGCTTTATTGCTTGGCGCGCAATAAAAAAATTCGAACATCTCCCTAAAGGCTTTCGTTCTTTATTGCAAAATGTGAAAACAATTACTGCTTGGATGGGACCCAAAAACCATCTTGTTGTATATCCCATTCAATCATCCGAAAAAATTTTTAATTTTGTCGCCATTACTCATAGCGAAAATTCAAAAGAAGGGTGGGCGCATAAAGGAAATAAAGAAAACTTGAAATCTTTTTTCAAAGATTGGAACCTGCAAATTTTGCAAATCTTTGACCATATTGACGAATGGAGCTATTGGCCAGTCTTTCAAATGAAACAAAATCGTTTTTTAGGACTAGAAAGACAAGTATTTGTTGGTGATTGTGCACATGCTGCCCTCCCTTTCGCTGCACAAGGTGCTGCTATGGCAATAGAAGATGCCGCCACATTGGCAGAAACACTCTCTATGAAAGATCTTTCACTCATTGAAGCTCTTTCATTCTACGAAAAAACACGAAATCCCCGCGTTGCTGCGGTAAAAAAACGTGGAGATTTCAATAGAATAGTTTATCATGCAACTGGTCCTATAGCAATCGCACGTAATTTCGTAATGAAAATTCGTACATCAGAAGCTATTATGTCAAGTCTCGATTGGCTTTATAGTTATAATGCCATGAACTTAGCAAAAATGAAGCGAAGCGCTGTGCAGTAAAAAATTATAAAATTCATAATCCCCAAGTTACCTTGGATATTCATAAATGAAATAGGTGCATTTTTTAATTTTATTACATTAGAAATGTATCATATCTGAAAAAAATCTTTCAGAATGTAAGGCTCGCTTCAAATCCCCAATTTAAACCGCTAATAAAGATAATACTTCCACTCAAAACAAGAAGTCACCGTAGAATCCTACTCAAATCAACTCTACATCAACAACACCCTGCACCAATTTCATAGCACTCGCTACATATGCATTAACCTTGTATCGCTTTGGAAGCATAATTTCGACTTCCCGTAATCCATCCTGTTGAATGAGAATAAGCCCCACTTCACCATTACCACTAGGATTCAAATTTTGTTCAATTTGCGGCAACATATCAACTGTTTTTATAAAGAGACGCATCATTTTATGATGCTGCAACACCTCCTGTTCCAAAGATTGAACTGTTTCAAGTCGCAAACTAATACCCTCAGAGCGATTTTCTGCACCCACAGTAATGATAAAAGATTTTCCAAGTTCTAGTATCTCCTCATAATTTGAAAGCCCCTCGGAAAAGAGAATTGTTTCATACTGCCCACTCGTATCAGAAAAATGAATAATCCCCATTTTCTTCCCAGATTTTGTTTTGCGCACTTGTTTTGCCACGACAGTTCCAGCAAGCCTAGCAGCAGTTGCCCCTCCTTTAACAGCATTGGCAAAATTAGCCCAAGTTTGTACACGCTTTTTAACAAGCATAGCCCGATACTCATCCAAAGGATGAGCAGAAAAGTAAAAACCTATTGCTTGAAATTCTCGATAAAGTTTTTCATCCAGTAACCAAGGAGATGCTTGCGATAAAATTAAGGACTCTTTTAACCCACCCGTCATTCTAAATATATCAATTTGCCCACTAGAATTATTATCAAGAATACGAAGTCCGTATGCATGAAGAGTTCCAAGATTCGCCAACAAAATCTCACGTGCAATATTAAAGCAATCAAACGCACCAGCACAAACCAAACTTTCCATCGCACGCTTATTAACAATACGAGGATCAATACGCTCACAAAAATCTTCTAGATCCTTAAAAAGTTTATTTCCACGACAAGCTACAATATGATCAACTACCGCTTCTCCAACACCTTTAATAGCAGCAAGAGAATAATAAATACAATTATCACCAACCTCAAAAACACGATGTGATGTTTGCACACAAGGTGCAATAACTTTAATACCCAATCTTAATGCCTCACGCCGAAAATCATTTAACTTATCCGTATTCGCCATATCACACGTCATTGAAGAAGCTAAAAACTCAACGGGATGATGTGCTTTCATATAAGCTGTTTGGTAAGAAACAATCGCGTAAGCAGCGGCATGCGACTTATTAAAACCGTAATCTGCGAATTTTGCTAAAAGATCAAAAATAATATCAGCCTGATCCTTATCAACACCACCAGCAACAGCCCCATTCACAAAACGTGTACGCTGTTTTTGCATTTCTTTGTGAATCTTTTTACCCATAGCGCGACGTAATAAATCCGCTTCCCCAAGTGAATAACCAGCAAGCACCTGAGCAATCTGCATCACCTGCTCCTGATAGACAATAACACCTTGTGTTTCTTTAATCAGATGATCTATTTTAGGATGAATAGAAGCGATTTCCTCTTCCCCGTGTTTGCGTGCATTATAGGTTGGAATATTCTCCATCGGACCAGGGCGATAAAGCGCTACAAGAGCAATAATATCTTCAATACGATCTGGCTTCATCCCAATCAGCGCCTTGCGCATCCCAGAACTTTCCACCTGAAATACACCAACCGTTTCACCACGTGCCATCATAGCATAGGTCGCTTCATCATTCAGGGGGATATTCGACAAATCTATTTTGATACCCTTTCGAGCAACAAAATCTACTGCCATTTTCAAAACAGTGAGCGTTTTCAACCCTAGGAAATCAAACTTTACCAACCCAGCTTGTTCAACATATTTCATATTAAATTGTGTAACAGGCATATCGGAACGAGGGTCACGATACATCGGAACAAGCTCTGAGAGTGGTCGATCACCTATAACAATCCCTGCTGCATGGGTCGATGCATGACGATAAAGCCCCTCTAACTGAAGTGCTATATCTAATGTGCGTGCAACGACAGGATCCTTTTTCTTTTCTTCCTCAAATTTTGGTTCATCCTTGATAGCATCAGCCAATTCAACCTGACTTCCAGGCGTAGCAGGAACTAATTTCGTAAGATAATCCACTTGACGATAAGGCACTTCTAAAACACGTCCAACGTCACGTAGCACCGCACGCGCTTGTAATTTACCAAACGTAATAATTTGAGCAACTTGATCACGCCCATATTTTTTTTGAACATAATGAATAACTTCTTCGCGTCGCTCCTGACAAAAATCTATATCAAAATCCGGCATAGAAACACGATCTGGATTAAGGAAACGTTCAAAGAGAAGAGAAAAACGCAATGGATCAATATCAGTGATAGTCAATGCATAAGCAACAAGCGAACCAGCACCAGAACCACGCCCTGGACCAACAGAGATACCATTGGACTTCGCCCATTTTATGAAATCTGAAACGATAAGAAAATAGCCAGAAAATTGCATACGTGTAATAACTGAAATTTCATAATCAAGTCGCTGCTCGTAATCTGCAATCGTATATCCTTCAGCCAATCCAATTGTTTCAAGCCTCATTTTTAAACCAGCTTTAGCTTGATTTAACAATTCACTATCTTCTATCTCTAAAGTAAAATTTGAATCAACAGATTGCTCTATAAAACGAGGCAAAATCGGTTTGTGAGTCTGCGTAGCAGCATGGCAACGTAATGCAATTTCAACGCTGTTTTCCAAAGCTTCAGGAAGATCAGAAAACAACGAAACCATTTCATCTTGTGACTTTAAATAATGCTCCGGCGTCACACGTTTACGTTCTAGATTAGAGACAATTTGGCCTTCCGCAACCGCCATCAGCGCATCATGCGCTTCATATCCTTGCCTATTCAGAAAAAAAGCCTCATTGGTAGCAACAAGAGGAATTTCATGTGTATAAGCCAACTCAATAAGTGCAGCCTCTATTTTTCGGTTATAGGCGCCATGTCGCTGTAATTCCACATAAAGACGATCACCAAAAATTTTTTTTAAATAAATTAAACGTTCAACAGCACGTTCTTTTTTACCTTCGACCAAAGAAAAATTAATAGGTCCTCCCTTGCCACCTGTTAAAGCGATTATTCCTTCATTGTGTGACAACAGCCAATCGATTTTGATATGAGGAGGATCAGTATCACACTTATCAAGATAAGCACGACTAACGAGACGAACCAAATGCGCATAACCACTTTCGCTAGCAGCTAAGAAAACAAGAGAGCAAAAATCAGGAGAAGAGCGCCCTTTAACAAATGGCAGATTATTATTTTCATCACCAAAATCAACTGCAAGCTGACAACCAATAATAGGTTGGATCCCATGCAAAAAACAATGTTGAGAAAACTCCAAAGCACCAAACAAATTATTAGTATCAGTAATAGCAACCGCTGGTGTATGATCTGAAATCGCATGCTGAATAATTTGTGGGATTTTTAAAGCTCCTTCGAGCAGTGAGTAAGCAGAATGTACCCTTAAATGAATAAAACGAGGGAGAGATTTTTTTTTATCTCGTATTTTACTTTTATCTTCCACCACTCTCACAATTTCCCACTACAAAATAAATACCAGATCTCAACCTTTACCTGTATTATAATAGAAAAAACTATATAATTTATCGTACCTTTCAATCTATTAAATTTATTATCCCCCGCATATTGATGCGCATTCCTGTCCTATTGCTATTTATAAAAGACCTTCATCAAGAAAATATCTTTATTCACAGTAAATAAGGAACAAATTATATAGAGTATTACACATATTAACTTAACACTCTTTTTTGCACTATTTTTATTTTATGCATTCTTTAAGTATTTACTTTTCTACTAAAACTCAAAGTGTAAATAAAGCAATTTCTCTTCTATGACTTATCCCCAAAAAGCTCTTTTAAAGCACTAGAAAAAACAAAAAGAGCAGGCTAAATTTTCTTATGCCTCCAAGCCTTATTACCCCTCTTTTTAATTCTATCCGTACCCTTTCTGGGGTAACACCTAAAGTATATAGCTTACTTGCCAAAGTCTTAAACATTAACCCTATGCAACGTGATCCTACCCTTATTGATCTTCTTCAATTAATGCCCTATTCCGTTATAGACCGTAGAATACGTCCCGACATTGCTTGTGCACAAGAAGGAGTCACCATTACTCTCGAAATTGTTATCGATCAGCATCAACCGCCCCCAATTGGCCGTAACCGATTACCCTATAAGGTCGTTGCACATGATCCAACAGGGAAAATAAATTTAGTCTTTTTTCATGCTCAACCTTCTTGGCTAAAAAAACAACTACCGGAAGGAAAAAAAGTTATTGTATCAGGTAAAGCTGAGCGGTTTAATGGACAACTCTCAATGGTGCATCCAGATTATATAACACCAAGCGAACAATCAAATCAAATGCCGCTGATTGAACCTATTTATCCCTCTACTGCGGAGTTATCAGCAAAAACACTAAGACGTGCAATACAAAACGCCCTCGATTATATTCCTCCCTTACCAGAATGGATAGAGGAAAGTGTAAAAAAACAACAAAACTTTTCTTCTTTTTCTGTTGCTTTACGCCGCATCCATACCCCCATCAATCCCGATGATCTAACCTTAGAAAGTCTAGCACGTAAACGTCTTGCCTATGATGAACTTCTCGCTAGCCAATTAGCTCTTGGACTTGTACGCTTGAAGACTAAATCTTTTTCAGGTGCTTCTCGTCCATCAACAGAAATATACACTAAAAAATTACTGCAAACCCTGCCATTTCAACTTACGAATGGACAAAGAGAGGCAATAAAAGATATTGCTAATGATCTCGCTTCACAAGAACCAATGTTAAGACTTCTCCAAGGTGATGTAGGAGCAGGAAAAACTGTTGTTGCGCTAATAGCGATGACGCAGATTGCTGAAAATGCAGGACAGTCGGCATTAATGGCTCCAACAGAAGTTCTTGCCCGCCAGCATTTTGCTACAATTGCACCTCTTGCCGAAAAGGTTGGATTAAAAACAGTTCTCTTAACAGGACGAGAAAAAGGAAAATTGCGTACAAATATCTTGAACGATATTTTATCAGGCCAAGCTTCTATTATTATCGGAACCCATGCTCTTATACAAGATACCGTCATTTACAATAATCTTGCTTTGGCCATTATCGATGAACAACATCGTTTTGGTGTGCATCAACGTCTTGCCCTCACAGCAAAAGGCTATAAACCTGATATGCTGGTTATGACTGCCACTCCGATTCCACGCACATTAGTTCTAACCGCTTTTGGTGACATGGATGTTTCCAAAATTACCGAAAAACCGATGGGACGCCAACCAATTACAACAGCAACGCTTTCTTTGAAACGTATTGATGAACTCATAGAACGAGTTGCCATTGCATTAGAAAAAGGAGAAAAACTCTATTGGATCTGTCCGTTAGTGGAAGAATCAAAAAACCTTAAGCTCACTTCAATTGAGTCCCGTTTTGCTATTCTCCAAGAGCGTTTTGGAGCACATGTTGGTATGATACATGGAAAAATGTCAACAGATGAAAAAGAAGCAGCTATGGCATCCTTTAAATGCGGAAATATAGGTATTTTAGTTGCAACTACAGTCATTGAAGTAGGAGTGGATATTCCGGATGCTTCAATCATCGTTATCGAACATGCCGAACATTTTGGACTTTCACAACTACACCAATTGCGTGGACGTGTAGGACGAGGAGAAAAAAAATCTTCCTGTATTTTGCTTTATAAAGATCCACTAACAAAAATGGCCGCAAAACGCCTTAATATTATACGCAATACAGAAGATGGTTTTAAAATTGCTGAAGAAGACTGGCGTTTACGAGGAGAAGGAGAGCTTTTAGGAACGCGACAATCTGGTATGCCTGAGTTTCATATAGCAAACCTTGCGGTCCATAGCGATCTTCTGTTAATGGCAAGAAGAGATGCACGTTTATTTCTGCAACGTGATCCTAACTTTTCTTCAGAACAAGGGAAAGCTTTACGCTTGCTCCTCTATCTTTTTGGGCGCGACGACGCTACACGTCTGTTACGAGCAGGATAACAATAAAAAAAGCAATCAAATAAAATTAAGATCCTTAGGTGAATTTTATTCAACAGTAACTGATTTTGCTAAATTACGGGGTTGATCAACATCTGTTCCTAATAAAACAGCTGTATGGTAAGCGATTAACTGAATAGGTAAAGCATAAATAATAGGCGCAATAAATTCTGAAACATCTGGCAAAACAATAGTTGATAATGTATCAAAATGCACTGCTTCTGCCCCTCGTTTATCGGTTATCAAAATAATACGACCATTGCGCGCTGCCACTTCTTGTATGTTAGAAAAAGTCTTTTCAAGCCACCGATCATAAGGCGCTACAACAATCACTGGTATTGTCTCATCCACCAATGCGATAGGCCCATGTTTTAACTCACCTGCCGCATAACCCTCGGCATGAATATAAGAAAGCTCCTTCAGTTTAAGCGCTCCCTCCAATGCAATTGGATAAGAGGTCCCTCGCCCGAGATAAAGAACACTTTTTACGTTTACTAAATTACGACAAATCCCTTCAATCTTGTTATCTAGTTTTAAAACCTCTTTTAAAATCCGAGGAATTTCTGCCAATTGTTGGACAAACTGACGTTCTTCCGTCTCAGAAAGATACCCACGTTGTTTAGCAGCATTAAGCGCCAACACAGCAAGCGTTGCCAATTGACAGGTAAACGCTTTTGTCGAGGCAACACCTATTTCCGGCCCAGCGAGTGTTGGTAAAACAAAATCAGCTTCCCTTGCTATTGTCGATTGCTCAACATTCACAATTGTTGCTGTCTTCACACCATGCTCGCTACAATAACGCAACGAAGCCAATGTATCGGCTGTTTCACCAGATTGAGAAACAAACATTGATAACACATCGGATGTCATGGGTGGTTCACGATAACGAAACTCCGAAGCAACATCATTATCAACACTTAAAGCAGCAAATCTCTCAAACCAATAGCGTGCAACTAAAGTCGAATAATAAGCCGTTCCACAACTTGCAAAGAGTATTCGATTAATATTTTTCCAATCAATCAAATTCTCAAGTGGGCGAACCGTGCAATTTCCAAGATCAAGATAATGTGCCAAATTACAAGAGATCACTTCAGGTTGTTCAAACATTTCCTTGTGCATAAAATGACGGTGATTCCCCTTAGAAACCAATAAAGCTCCTTCAAGCAATGTTGTAAAAGGACGTTTTACCTGTTTGTTGTTGGCATCGTAAATTGTTACACCTTCCCGTGTCAAAACAGCCAAATCCCCATTTTTCATATAGCTAATACGATTCACGAATGGAGCCAAAGCAATAGCGTCTGATCCGACAAAAAAATCATCTTTTCCGTAGCCAATTGCTAGCGGCGGACCAGAACAAGCAGCAATCATAAGATTGTTTTCACCTGCAAAAATAAGAGCAAGAGCAAAAGAACCTTGCAACCTTTTCCAACTCGTGCGCACTGCATCTTGGGGAGAAAGACCATTTTTTAATGCGCGCGTAATTAAATGTGCAATAACCTCTGTATCCGTTTCTGTTTCAAAAATATAACCATCCTCAACGAGTTCTCGTTGCAATTCTACAAAGTTTTCAATAATTCCATTATGAACAATCGCAAGTCGTTCAGTTACATGAGGATGAGCATTCCGCTCTACCGCGACTCCGTGCGTAGCCCAACGCGTATGACCAATCCCTAAATTTCCTTTTAGAGGTATTTTTTTTAATTTTTCTTCTAAATGAATGAGCTTCCCCTCAGCACGCATACGATAAAGACGCCCTTCATGCACTGTCGCTATGCCAGATGAATCATACCCCCTATACTCAAGGCGCTTCAAACCATCAATCAAAGAGGATGTAACACATCTATTTCCAAGAATTCCGATAATTCCGCACATTAAAAAGCTCCAATTCACATCCTAGATTTATATATCCCATAAAACATTCAATAACTTTTCATTCAAAACATTAAGATATCAGATAAACCAAATATAGAGTAAGGCAATACTTAAAAATAAGTTGCCTACGCAATTATTAGGTCAACATAACGCGAGGAAATAAACTAAAAATGATCACTTTTTCTTTTCATGTCCTGATAAACGTGCACGAAATTTTGTTGCATAATTTTCTTTTATCACTTGTCGCGCACGCCCCAAAGCCATACTATTTGTGGGAACATTTTCAGTGATAACACTTCCTGAAGCAATATAAGAACCACTTCCTATCATCAATGGAGAAACAAGTGCTGAATTAGATCCAATAAAAGCATGGTCACCAATTGTAATTTTATATTTGTGAAATCCATCATAATTACAAGTGATAGTACCAGCTCCAATATTGGTATGTGCACCAATTTCCGCATCACCAATATAGCTTAAATGATTAATTTTAGAGGACACTCCTATCTTCGCCTTTTTGATTTCACAAAAATTTCCAATCTTTACTGAGGATGCTAACTCTGTTCCAGGACGCAAACGCGCATAAGGTCCGATCCGCGCATTCATACCAACAACAGCGCCCTCCAAATAACTAAATGCATAAATAACTGCACCAGATTGTACTTTTACTCCAGGACCAAAATAAACATTTGGCTCAATCACTACTCCTGGTTGAATCTCTGTATCATAAGAAAAATAAACACTTTCCGGTTTAAGAATGGTAACACCAGACAACATTAAATCGCGCGCCTTACGTTTTTGCCATAAAGAATCAGCTTCAAAAAGCTCAAAACAATTATTAATTCCTACAACATTATCAAAAGGTACTTCAACAACACGAACATCCAGCCCTTCATGGGCTGCAATAGATACAATATCTGTCAGGTAATATTCTCTCTTCATGTTATCATTACGAACCCTCTCTAACAGAGAAAGCGCATGCTTTCCCTGAAGAGCAAATATGCCACCATTACAAAAAGAGATCTTTTTTTCTTCATCGTTAGCATCTTTTTCTTCTACAATCGCGATAAGTTTCCCATTCTTCTCAAGAAGGCGACCATAACCCGTTGGATCTGGAGCATGGAAACCAGCAACAACAACATCTGCTCCATCAGCAAGTTGCGCACGGATTTGTAGCAATGAATCTTTCTCAATTAAAGGAGTATCTCCAAAAACAATAAGAATATCATCAACCTCTTTTTGCAAAGCTAAACGTGCAGAAAGAACAGCATGCGCAGTTCCAAAACGTTCTTGTTGTTCAAAAATCATTGCATTTTTTACAAATGATTGAACAGTTTCCATAACATCTTTAGCACCAAACCCTACAACGACTGCTAATTGTGAAATGCCTACCAATTCTATTTGTTTTATGACATGGCATATAAGAGGCAGTCCAGCAATTTTATGAAGCACTTTAGGAAGAGACGACTTCATACGCGTCCCCTCACCTGCTGCAAGAATAATAGAAAGACAATTTCTAACCATAAAACCACATAAAACTAACGAGAAAATCCAAAAAAATGCACAATATCATGCCAACGAACGCCTTCAATATCATTCAACGAAGGATAATGTTCCAAAAGCCAAAATGAAAACCCCTGCATAGAGCCTGTCAAAAACAAAACACCCGTAACAACCAAAAAAATCCCAATAATTTTTTCAACTTTTCCTAAATGAATACGAAAAGCTCCTAAAAATTTCATAAAACTGCTTGAAAATAAAGCCGCTAGAACAAAAGGCACACCAAGACCTAACGCATAAATCCCTAAAAGGACAGCCCCCTCGCCTACAGTTTCTTTTGTTCCAGCAAGAGTTATGACAGGTCCTAAAATCGGCCCAATACACGGTGTCCAACCAAATGCAAAAGCTAAACCAATAACGTAAGCTCCTAAAGGCCCAGCAGGTATATTGCGTGTTTGAAAACGCGCTTCACGAAACAAAAAAGCAATCTTAAAAAGTCCCCAAAAATTTAAACCCAAAATAATAATGGTAACACCAGCAGCAAACGCAAACCAATCACGATAATAACCAACGAACCTACCAATTGTACTTGCACTAGCACCTAAAACAACAAAAACGGTTGTAAAACCTAGCACAAAAGCAATAACAGAAGATAAAAGTGCCCGCCGTACAAACACTTCTCCCTCATGCTTTTCTGAACAAAAATCGTTAATAACAATCCCTGCCATATAGCACAAATAAGGAGGAACTAACGGCAAAACACATGGTGATAAAAAAGATAACGCACCAGCAAAAAATACACCAACTGTTGAAATTTCTACAACCAAATCTCTATCCGTTTCCCATTACCAGTCATATCGATGAACAATTATCAATCCATTCCTTCATCAATTTGTTGCATACTTTTTGCATCCGCCACCACACTTATATCTTCATCGTGGCCAGAGACAACTGAAAAAACTTTTTGATAAATTTTATCTTTATTTTTAGCAATCGCAATATACTCGCCCTCCGCTAACACAAGCGAAACATAAGCACCAACTGTTTCGTAAATAATATCACCAGAATCATTCGTAATAGACCAACTTGTATCTGCAAGCGCTTCCGCTCCTTCTTGCCGTACCAACTTTAAAACGATTTGAGCTGCTTGATGTTCAAGAATAACTTCTGTAATTTTACCCGCATCCACTTGGATATCTGAACGAACAATAGCATTAATGGAACCATAATGGGAAGCAACATGATAGCGACCTGCTTTCAAACGCACAATTGACTGAGGTTTAACATTTGATAAAATTACGCCAGTATCATCATTTTCTTTTTCATCCTCATAGATAGTGAAACGGAGCTCCTTTTCATTGATTGTGCCATTCAATAGTGTAGTATTTAAAATAACCCCCCCAGCATCAAGGTTAAAATTTTTAACAAGACTTTGCCCACTTTCTAAATTTACATAATCCACCGCACCCACGTGACCAAATGAGAGATGAACAAGATAACTCCCTGGTTCTAAATCAAAACGCGCGCTCCCTCCTTCATAAGTTGCAATCAGCGGTAATTTATCATCAACCCCTAAGATAGGAGCATAAATCCGCCATACGAGCCCTTTCACAATATCTTCATTGCTATTTTTTAATCGAGCATGCAATATGAGGCTAGACTGAGAAACTAAATCCTCTTTTTCGTGATCTTGAGGTTTTAAAATAATATTTGTTGATTGTTTTTGTGAATAATATTGCTCTTTTCCCTCTTCTGAAAATACACAATCGTTAAAGAACAATAAGACAAGCGTTACACATAACCACAAACACCGACCTAATATTTTCGTAAGAGTGCCCATTTTTGCATTGTCTACCAAAGTAATAATCTTTTCAAGAATCAATATCACAAAACCGCTATTCTAAATTGAAAAACTCACACCGCAACCGCATGATGAAACAACATTGGGATTATGAATTTGAAAAGACTGTCCCATAAGATCGTCAACAAAATCAATTTCAGCTCCTTCTATGAAGGGAAGTGATAGTGAATCAATAAAGACAACCGCCCCATCTTTTTTTAAAATGAGATCATCTTCGCCCACTTCAGAAACCAAATTGTATTTATAAGAAAAACCCGAACACCCACCACCTTCAACAGAAATACGTAATCCTATTTTATCGGGTTCACTCAAAAGTATCTGTGCAATCCGTTTGGCAGCAACATCTGAAATATTCACACCCATTTTATATATCCTTGCATTAAACTATCAAGAAAGAGTATCCCAAACTCAAGAGAAGTTTACTAAGTATAAACCAATCCTAATTTAGGATGAGAATGGACAGCTTGCAATGGATATAAACAATATCAATTTCAATTACCAATCTCGAGCGGTCTATAGTACTAACCCGCAAACAAGCCGTGGTAGATTATTCCATGAAACTATGAATACTATGCGATCACCTTTTCAACGAGACAGAGATCGTATTATTCATTCTAATGCATTTCGGCGCCTTAAACATAAAACTCAAGTATTTATTGCTGATGAAAGCGACCATTATCGTACGCGACTGACGCATTCAATAGAGGTTTCTCAAATTGCACGAACATTAGCCCGCGCACTCTGTCTTGATGAAGACCTTGCCGAAGCCATTGCTCTTGTTCACGACTTTGGGCATACGCCTTTCGGCCACGCAGGAGAAGATGCCCTTAATGAAGCAATGGCACCTTATGGCGGTTTTGACCATAATGCACAAGCGTTACGCATTGTCACAAAGCTGGAACAGCGTTATGCAAATTTTGATGGACTTAACCTTACTTGGGAAACACTCGAAGGACTTGTAAAGCACAATGGTCCTCTTCTAGGTCCTTATGCAAACAGCAAAGATGTTCCAATCGATATTCTACAATACAATGCAAAGCAGGATCTTGAGCTCGACTGTTTTGCTGGACTAGAAGCACAATGTGCTGCTATTGCTGATGATATTGCTTACAATGCGCATGATATCGATGATGGTTTACGTTCGCAATTTTTAACACTCGATCAGTTCGAACATATCTCACTGACAGCAGCATTATTAAAAGATATAACGGACGAACACCCACAGCTCGATCAAAATCGGCGCGGTTACACACTTGTACGAAGACAGATAACAACCATGGTTGAAGATGTTATCAAACAATCACAAGAAAACTTAACGCGCCTCAAACCAACAAGCATCAGGGATATTCACCAAGCAAAACAAACCATTATTACCTTTTCGCCCACAATGACCGTTTACGAAAAAGAACTAAAGGATTTTCTGTTTAAAAATCTTTATTACCATGATCAAGTCCTCAATCGTCGCAATGCGGCAAAATGCATTGTACAAAAATTATTCGACTGTTATTATGAAAATCCGAATACAATGCCTGAAAGTTGGTGCAGCAAAACAGCTCACTTGACAAATCAGGAGTTGGCACGTCTTATTGCTGACTTTCTATCAGGTATGACCGATCACTATGCTCTACGCGAATATCACCGTTTATTTGACCATACAGGTAATTTCATTTAATTGCTTTTGAATACCATGATGGAAGTTGAATATGAATGTCTTTAAAAACTTCGAGAAAAAAATTAAAAAATCTCTTAAACTATCTGATATGAAAGGAAAAAATGGAGGAGATTTAGATTTATCAAAAATCACTGTTGATCCCCCACGTGATTCTTCACACGGACATTTATCAACAAATGCTGCTATGGTGCTTGCAAAGTCTATTGGACTTAGCCCTCGTATACTTGCAGAGAAGATCGTAGAACTTCTTAAAAATGATCCTTCTATCGATTGTATTGATGTTGCCGGCCCTGGTTTTATCAACATCAAACTTACAAAATCATTTTGGCAAGATGCAATAAAATCCATGCTTGAATTAGGTGTCTCTTACGGTCGTATGCCAATGGGACAGGGAAAACGCATCAATGTTGAGTATGTATCAGCAAATCCGACAGGACCGATGCATGTGGGGCATTGCCGAGGTGCCGTTGTTGGAGATGTTCTTTGCAATTTGCTGCAATTTGTCGGCTATAACATTACAAAAGAATATTACATCAATGATGCTGGTAAACAAATTGAAGTACTCGCCCACTCCGTACTGTTGCGTTACCGCGAAGCTCTTGGACAAAAAATTAATGAAATTCCAGACGGACTCTATCCTGGTGAATATCTGATCCCATTGGGACAATCGCTTGTTCAAGAATTTGGTGATCAATTACTCACTATGGATAAAGATGAATCTTTAGCTATCGTGAAAGAGCGTGCTATTCATGCGATGATGTTAATGATTCGCGAAGATTTGGCTACTCTTAATATTTATCATGATATCTTTTTTTCTGAGCGTATGCTTTATGCAGATAATGCGCGGGCTATTCGTAATACAATTAATGACCTTACTTTAAATGGTTATATTTACAAAGGAAAGCTTCCACCACCAAAAGGACAAAATACAGAAGACTGGGAACCAAGCGAACAAACTTTGTTCCGTTCAACGGATGTTGGAGATGATCAAGACCGTGTTTTAGTTAAATCTGACGGTTCTTATACTTATTTTGCTGCTGATGTTGCTTATTTTCGTGATAAATTCAATCGTCATTTTGATGAAATGATTTATATTTTAGGTGCAGATCATGCTGGTTATGTAAAGCGGCTAGAAGCGATGGCAAAAGCGATTTCTGGCGATAAAGCCAAATTGAGCGTTTTCTTATGTCAATTAGTAAGGCTCTTTCGCAACAATCAACCTGTGCGTATGTCAAAAAGAGCAGGATCATTTGTCACCTTGCGTGATGTTGTGGAAGAAGTAGGCTGTGATTCTGTGCGTTTTATGATGCTATACCGTAAATGTGAAGCACCTCTTGATTTTGATTTTGAGAAAGTAACAGAACAATCAAAAGATAACCCTATTTTTTATGTGCAATATGCCAGTGCACGTTGTCACTCAATCTTTCGTCAAGCACAAGAAGTCCTTCATATTAAAAATTTTTCAAAAGAGACCATGATCCTCCACCTTAACAGATTAACAGATGATAATGAAATATCCCTAATACGCAAACTTGCTGAATATCCACGCATCATTGAACAAGCTGTAATTCATAAAGAACCACATCGATTAGCGTTTTATCTCTATGACCTTGCTTCCAATTTTCATGCTCATTGGAATAAAGGAAGTGATAATCTCTACTTACGCTTTATTCAGCCTGATGATACAGAACTATCACTTGCCAGACTGGGATTGATACAAGCTATCATGAATATTTTATCATCAGGGCTTACAATTATAGGAATAGAAGCATCAACAGAAATGCGTTGAAAAAGTTCTCTAAATACATAAAATAAGTACCTTATTAATAAACTTTTTCATATATCCCTGTCATAGGAGGGAGGGAATTTATAATTTTAAGATAATAATAAATCAAAATTAACCATTTATTGCACGCAAATGCAAATCATTATGTGAGAAAAGCTATGAGCGATAACAATCGCAAGAATCCACGCGAAATAAAAAAAGATCATGAACACCATGATCCTTTAGAGAGGCTTACGCGAATTTTTAATCCGTACAAACAGAGCAAAGACCAAAACGATCAATCTTCTCTACAAACTGATCGATCAGTACCTCATCCTCCTAAAACTTCATATCATGATGACAATTTTGATTTATCCTTTCTAGAGGCAGAACTTGAAAATAGTTTAACGCATGACTTGCCCTTTGATGATCAAAAAAAGCAACAGAATTTACACACAAGCAGCAATGAACTAACTTCAAATATTGCTCGAACTACTTCTTTTAACTATCCAGAACAAAATAGCTTTTTGTCTGAAGGAGTACATTCTTTACCTATAAGTCACGATGAAGAAAAAATTTTAGATTCGCTTTCCCCATTACCTATTCAAAAGAATCAATCACCTCAAAATAGTGCTACACCAATTAGCAGGGACCCTTTTTTTGAAGAAAGTGATTTTAGTACCCAATCAGAAAATCTCTTTTTTGATGAAGCTGATAAACGCAATAATAAAGGCGTTACTACAGAACCCGCTGAACAATCCGACCATTTTTCACAAACAGCCTCACAACAAGCGAATATCCCTCACATACAACGAAATTATGACGATAATAACAACTTCTACGATGCTCCTGTAAATCATCCGTATAAAGTTTCAGCTAATCAACAGAATTGGGTTAACGAACATTATACTGACGTCTCTTTTCCTTCTACGGATACAAATATGTCTTTCTCATCTTCTGATATTATTTCAGAGAGACAAAACACAGCAAGAAATGAAACAACAAGTGATATTCCATCATCTTTAGATTCAGCGCACATCGACAAGCAGTTTGATTCAAAAAGCTTTTCGCAAAGAGTTTATACTCCTGATTATCCACAGTTTTACGAAGAAAAATTTTCAGAACAAAAAATTGATGCTGCAGAAATTTTAGAATACCGTGACGCTCAAGCCCAATACGTCAATAATGCTGAAAACATCTCTGATCAAAACAATTTAAATAGCATGTCCCCCTCATCGGAAATCCTTAGTACGACACAAAAGAATAGTTTTTTTTCTCATAACTACACACATAGAGATACTCCCCCTCCGAATGTCGATACTTATAAATTTGCAGAGGAAATCGTAGAAAAAACTGGACCAATTATGGTTCCTGAAGTTCCGTATGAAGCCCCAGAATATGATGTACCGACAGATAATTTAAAAGAAGAATTTGCTGATGTATTCAATGTAGGAAATATCCCAGAAGAAGATTTTCCCCAACAACAGCAAAATGAAATCTTCAATGAAATCTTTCATCAAACCATGCAAAATCGAAGAGAAGGTGCATATACAAATTCCCAAGATCAAAATGCTAACTATTTCCCCGCCGGCAGTATGGGATATGATTCCTCCTCTTGTCCTGAAGATTCGTTATACAAAGGTAAAAATAAAATCCCCACTCATGCGTCAACCACCCCTCCATTAAAAAGTTTTATTGTTAGTAAAGCTCTTACCAAAAGTGTCGTTCTTCTTATCTTAATAGCAATTGGTTTTGCCGGTTATTCCTATTTTTTTATACCACCACAAAAAAATGAAAGCACCCCCATTATCCATGCTGACAATACGCCTTTCAAATTCAAACATGAAACAACGGAAACGAAGAATGATGTTACACATAATTTAGATATTTATAAACAAACAACTGGAGAAAATGAAAAACAAGAAAACATACAACAATCTCTTATTGATAATTCTGAACGACCTGAAAAGTTAGCAGAATTAAACCAACAAGAATCTACAAATTTTTCATCCTCTTCTCTCGATGAATCTGACGTTGAAGATGCAGTGACAGAAGCCATCAATCACACCATTCCAACGCGAGAAGTTCAAACTGTTGTTGTAAACCAAGACGGTACAGTTGTACTGGCGCCAATGCATCATACAGAAAGTAAAAATTCTGATGAATCAGAAGAAACAACTGATCAAACTATTGTAGACCAACTTCAAGACACTCCCCTTGTTTCTTCACATGATTCTGATATAGACAACAAAAAAATAGAAGATCATCTCACGAATGATATCGATAGAATAATAGCTGAAAACACTTCTACCTCTAGTATTAAAGGAAAAGTTATACCACTTCCTTCGTATGCAGAGAGAAACTCAGAACCACAAACACATACTGCTTCTAGCCCAACATCACCAAGCCAAGTAGCCACACAAAATTCAGAAAGTTATTACGTACAACTTGCATCCCAACCAACCCAAGCACTGGCTAGAGATTCTTTGAAAAACATGAAGTCCAGATTTGGATTCCTTATCGGCACTCGTCCTTTAAATATTCATTCTGCTCTCATACCAGGGAAAGGAATCTATTATCGTGTACGTATTCAAACGCAAAATCGGAATGATGCCATAAGCCTTTGTGAAAACATAAAAAATTCTGGAGGAAGCTGCTTCATCACACGCTAAATAAATAATGCGACGGCTTTAACAACCGCTGCACTATTTATTGTGATCCTCTTATTGTGATCCTCATTAATTAACTCATCGATTACCTTCAGGAGTTAAAATCTTATTATATTTCTCTAGCTCATACATTTGGAATAATTTCACTCCTTGATCCATGCTAGGTTAGATTCTTTCTTCTGAAGAACTTTGTTCATGAGATAAAGGCGAGCTCGTGCCTTTATAGGTATAAGGTACTGGAGATGTTGGATTTAAATCTTTCCTCGGACTTGTTATCATTTGATTTGATTCTGTAGTATTATAGTGAGAGATATGCTCAGGAGATTTTTCAAAAAAAGATCCTAAAAAGCCAAAAATGAACCAGATAATAACGACTCCAAGAAGAATAGCAAGAATACCTCTACCAATCGAATTACGCTGTTCACGATCTTTCTTTTCTGCAGCTGTACGTTCCCCGTATGTGTGGTAATTTCTATCAATCATAGTAAGTTCCTTTTCTCAATGCCCCTACCTTTAAGCTATAAGATATGCATACAAAATTATTCAGACACTTATCTTGAAAAACGATAACTATGTATAAAGGTTCCAGATTACGTGATAAAATTGAGAAGAAGAATTATGAAAACAGAAACAAAAATATCTCTTAATAGCTTTTCCTTTTATTTCCATAATAAGATCATTGACATAAATGACTCGCTAGTAATAAAGTCTTAATAAACGTATCTCATTATTTTTTATAATGAAAAAAATACGTAGAAATAGAGCACATCCCAAAAGGTTTTACTTATGAAATCTCTTACATCATCGCTTCCGTTTAAAATAGAAAAACACCCATCACCTCTGTCAGACGGAAACCGTGAAGAAATTCTAAAAAGTCCTGGTTTTGGTCAATTTTTTACAGATCACATGTGTACCATCCAGTGGTCTGAAGCCAAAGGTTGGCATAACGCTGTTATTTCTCCATACAAACCTTTAGAGATTAACCCAGCAAGTACTGTTTTGCATTATGGGCAGGAAATTTTTGAGGGTTTAAAAGCATATCGTGCAAAAGATGGACGCATTTTGTTATTCCGCCCTGATGCCAATGCACAACGTTTTATAGAATCGGCGAAGCGTTTAGCTATGCCGGAATTACCACAGGATATCTTTTTGGAGGCAGTCAACCAATTGGTAAAAGTTGATCAAAAATGGGTTTCTGATCTTCCAAATGCAAGCCTTTACATACGCCCTTTCATGTTTGGCAATGAAAATTTTTTGGGAGTTCGCCCTTCTAAAGAATATATTTTCTGTATAATAGCATCTCCTGTTGGATCATATTTTAAAGGAGAAGAAAAATCTGTTAGCGTATGGATCGAAACAGATTATAGCCGTGCCGGTCTAGGGGGCACGGGCGCTGCCAAATGTGGTGGAAACTATGCAGCAGGCTTACTTGCACAAAACAGTGCAACACAAAATAATTGTAGCCAAGTGCTTTTCCTTGATATGGTCGAACATAAGTGGATTGAAGAACTCGGCGGCATGAATGTTTGCTTTATTATGGCAAATAATACACTTGTAACACCTGCACTCAATGGTACTATCCTTCCAGGAATAACACGTCATTCAATTTTACAGTTAGCACAACAAATAGGGTTAACGATAGAAGAGCGTCTTTATTCTTTTGAATCGCTCAAGGAAGATGCACAAAGTGGTCACCTTAAAGAAGTTTTTGCCTGTGGTACAGCAGCCGTTATTACATCAATTGGCCGTTTCAAATACAAAGGTGGCGAATTAATCATCGGAAATGAAATGATTGGTGAGGTCACAAAAAGACTTCGCACACAACTGGTTGACCTTCAAAAAGGCAATATAGAAGATAAAAATGGCTGGGTGCACTCTGTCCAACTCTCATAACAATAAAAGATATTTTTAAACCATAATCAATGTTTCCATGAAGGCATCTCTTAAAATTTTTATAAAAGCGGACTCTCTAAAAACGGTATTTCTTTTATTTCTTAAGTAATGACAAGGGAAAAAAGCGCTAATCAAATTTTGAATAATCCCTGTGCTGTGCTTTAATATTACGAATTGTACCAGTATGTGAACGCATCACGAGAGTCTCCGTCTGAATATAACGAGGAGTAAATTTAACACCAGAAAGCATATTGCCATCCGTTACACCCGTTGCAGAAAACAACACATCACCCTTTGCCATTTCTTCCATTGTATAAACTTTATTGGGATTATCTATCCCCATTTTAATTGCACGTGCAATTTTTTCTTCTGTATCAAGCTGCAAACGCCCTTGCATCTGTCCACCAATACAGCGTAAGGCTGCAGCCGCTAGTACACCCTCTGGTGCTCCACCAATCCCCATGTAGATATCAATACCCGTTTCATCTGGATGGGTCGTATCAATAACAGCTGCAACATCTCCATCACCAATTAAACGAATTGATGCCCCCGTTTTTCGCACTTCATTAATTAGTTTTTCATGGCGAGGCCGATCCATAATACAAACAGTTACCTGATTAACAGTAACTCCTTTAGCTTTTGCAAGAGCATGAATATTATCCGTAGGAGAGGTATCTATATCAACTATCCCCTTCGGATAACCAGAACCAATAGCAATTTTTTCCATATAAACATCAGGAGCATAAAGTAAATTCCCCTTTTCAGCAATTGCAACTACTGCTAGGGAATTAGCAAGATTTTTAGCACAAATTGTGGTCCCCTCAAGTGGATCAAGTGCAATATCAATTGCCAGTCCATTTTGAAGACCCACTTTTTCTCCAATATAAAGCATAGGAGCTTCATCGCGCTCACCTTCGCCAATCACCACTGTACCATCTATGGGTAACCGATTAAGCTCGCGACGCATAGCATCTACAGCAGCTTGATCAGCAGCCTTTTCATCACCACGCCCGCGCCAGCGTGCAGCTGCAACAGCAGCGCGTTCAGTTACACGTACCAATTCAAGTGTTAGAATACGATCAAGTCCATTTAAAATCTTCTGGGTTGTGGGCATATAAAAATCCTACCGAATGAGCACTAACGAAAAACGCTCGTATTTATTACTAAGCAATAAGAAAAAAGCTTTTGGCAAAGATAAGAACTTTCCACAAGAAAAAAAACACTCAAGCTTCTCCCTTTGCCATTATAAATCAAATTATCAATTTTACGCCATAGGTTCGATACGAATAAACTGAGATTTTGCAATAAGATGACCATCTTTTTCAATTGCGGCAAGTGCTTGTCGTACATTCACTTCCGTTGTTTCATGCGTTATTAAAATGATTGTTTTTACAATCTGACTCTCTACAAAAGACCTTTGAACAATCGACTCTAATGAAATATGATTATCAGCCATATGTCTTGCAACTGCCGCAAAAACACCAGCACGATCATGAACATTTAAACGAATAAAATAACCACCTGCATGTTGAGAAATACGTGCTTTTTTATGAGGAAAAAGCCCCGATGCAGGACTTCTTAAAACAGGTGCATATTGAAAACCAGGACGTGCTTTTGCTATGTCAGCCAAATCACCAATAACCGCTGATGCTGTTGCTTCTCCTCCAGCACCGGGACCAGAAAACAGTAATTCACCTAATAGATCACTTTGAATAGAAAGAGCATTTGTTACACCATGAATCTGCGCAATCATTGATGATGTCGGTACCATTGTCGGATGAACACGTTGCTCGATTCCAGAATCGGTTTCTAATGCAACCCCTAAAAGCTTAATCCGATAACCCAATTCATCAGCGGCACGGATATCAATCTGCGAAATATTGCTAATTCCCTCAACATAAACGTCATCTAATGAAACCTCCGTTCCAAATGCCAAACTTGTCAATAAAGCTAATTTATGAGCGGTATCATGGCCTCCAATATCAAAAGTGGGATCAGCTTCAGCATAACCAAGTTTCTGCGCATCTGCTAAACAATCTTTAAAGGAAAGACCTTCAGTAAACATGCGTGTTAATATATAATTGCAAGTTCCATTGAGAATGCCATAAATCCGCGATATACGATTAGCGACAAGCGATTCCCTCATCGCTTTAATGATAGGAATTCCCCCAGCAACAGCAGCTTCAAAATGAAGAAAAATGCCTTTTTTTTCTGCACTTAAAGCAAACTCCACCCCATGTCGAGCGAGAAGCGCTTTATTAGCAGTAACCACATGATGTCCGACCTCAAGCGCCTTTTTAACAGCTTCATATACGACATCTAATTCACCACCAATTAATTCAATAAAAACATCAATCTCATCAGAAGCAGCCATATCTACAGGTGAATCAAACCATTTCACACCACTCAAATCAATTCCACGATTACGACCCTGATCACGCGCACTAACAGCAGCAATTTCGATTGGTCGTCCACATTGGTAAGCCAAATCACTAGCTTTTTCGCGTAGAATTCTAATAACAGAAGTACCAACCGTACCAAGACCGGCAATGCCAACTTTTAAAGCTTCTGCCATTATCTAACCGCTCATCCCTATCTTCTGAAAAATACTTACAAAACGCACAAATCAACGCAGATGATGCTTACAACTAAGTACAATCTAGAGAAATCTCCAACTCTCTTCAATTTAATTTTTCCTTTAATACAACAACACAGCTCATTCAATCCCCCCTAAAAATACAAATGTTTATCTCTTTCAAAGGATATTAGCCTTCATAAAAATACTTCTTCAGATACTAAAGATGGCTAATAAACACACTAAAAATTTTCAATTACAAACGACACATTGCTTTTTATACATCTTTCAAACAATAGCAACATACAGAAATATTATTTTGTAAACGTTCGCAACGATAACTTTTATGAAAATAGAAGTGCACCATAATCTCATCAAGACTTTATATGCATTAAAAACTATCAATCATCCATTTCCAATAAAAAAACTTATCTACTCTCCTAACATTAAAGATGTTTCACATATAAACTAAATTATTGCAGATTCTTTCTGTGAGAACTTTCAAAATTTACAGATCTGATTGTCATCAACAAATTATAAGGATAGCTTTATTTTTAGCAGAAACAAAAAAATCAAAAAACAATCAACAAATGGCTATTGAAGATTTTGTAGAGTGTACGCAAAAATACCTCCTCCAATTTAACACATATTGAACAAACAACACTCTTACATATGAAAAATTAAGAGAACAGAACAAACTGGATGAGCAAAGGATATCATATCTCTTTCTAGCGTTGCACAGCTTAAACTATATTAAAAATATCTTTTCTTTAATCCAAAAGCCTTAATATCCTATATATCTAAGTGAAACTTTACACCAAAGCAGAAATCAGAAAATATGGTTTGTACACAACTCAACTCTAGAACGTTACGCGGAATAGCATAACAATAACATTTACAAATCCAAAATTTCAGATCACCTTATCGTCAACACCTTGAAAATATTTGCGCACTCCAGTTAGATGCACCTGCATCGTTTCTCCACATGTATAACAGTTTTTTTAAAAAACGTGTCAGATATGTAAAAATAAGCGGTAAACTTTCACTTTTTCTAAAAATTTCTCATTCAACCACATAAAAATGAAAATGAAAAAAAGCGATAATTAACTTCCCTTCTGCTTTTGATGTGATGCAATATTTTTTTCATTTTACGGTGCGCACTTTTTCCATTCTATCAAATGAAATGAATCTACAATCTATAATGTAAAGACAGCTTTTGCATGATTCGTATCATCTTTTAGCTTATCAAGGAGTATTTATCGTTCTATTTTAAAAAAACTGCTCTGTAGCAGCTTATAGTTTTACCCAAAACTTTAGAAGACCTCTTTCTTTCATAGAAGATCTTGGAAAAAATGAAGTACCAAACAAACCTCTCAAAAAAAACAATTAAAATGATACAAAAGCTCCGATCCATTTAAAATGCTGCTTTTATCATTTTTACTTATTCCTCAAAACGGTAAGCATAAAAAATATCATCCGACTATTATGATTAACATAGAAACTTTTTTATCAACCATTATAATTATTCTCTATATTTTCAACTCTAGAAAATAAAACAATCTCGACCAAAATACCATAAACACACTCGAAAATAATTCAATAAAACGCGTTTTTTTCAAAAAAATTACGCAGAGGGCTTGCGAAGTAAACAGATCCTCTCTATAAGCCTCATCATTGGTTTGCGCCCATCGTCTAGCGGTTAGGACGCCGCCCTTTCACGGCGGAAACAGGGGTTCGATTCCCCTTGGGCGTACCATGTTACTTTTTATTACAAATAACTCATTGATTTTACTTATTCTTTTTTAAGGTGCGGGATGTAGATAAAAATTCTGGAATAGGATTTCCCGATATGCTTCTACAAAGCTCATTTTTTTACCAACTTTTTCTAATGTTTTTTTAATTTTTCTAAGTCCTCTTGTAGAAAACTATTCAATGATCTTGCAAACATGCCAACAGTTTCACTACTCAACGAGTTAAATGGCTTGATTGTAAAATGCTTACGACAAATATCCGCCTATCTTCTCAAAAGTTCTTCCGCTTCTTGATCTAAAGAGTAGATTTCAATAATCTTTTCCTCTCTTCCTACCGGCGAACAAGTCTCTTTCCTGCCAATCTCTACAGAAGATAAAAACGGTACAGATATGCTTAATTTCTCAGCTATATCGGAAAGGCATTCTGAATAATCAATGTGAAGTTTACGTAAGGTTTTACCAAAGGGTGTTCTAAATCCTATTAGAAGAATAAATATACATTGTGACTCTAACAAAAATTTTTAGATTTTGGTTAGTCATTTTTTTCAACGTGTGGAGATATTATCCACTACCTCTATACAAAAATCGTTATCAAACATATATAATATCCATTACGGTAAGGAATTATTAATTTTTTATCAGGAATAATGCATTTAATATCATCATAAAATTTAGATATTGCAATGAGATATATAAATTAAGAATATATTAGTGTACTCATGCTTGTCAAGCTTAATGCTATAATTGGCGATCTTTTTCCAAAAACGAATATCGTTACAGTTCTTAAAGAATCTATTGTTAACTCTGTACAAGCTCATGCAGCAAAAATTGATGTTTTATTCCAACTTTATAGCAATGCAAATTTGTGGAACAATCAACCAGTTTTTTCTATGAGCGTTTTTGATAATGGAGATGGGTTTACAAAAGACAATATCAAATCTTTCTCTAGCCATAAAAGTGATTATAAAATTCAAGAAGGATGTAAAGGTGTTGGACGCATTACTTACTTGAAAATCTTCAAATTTCACTGAATTTCATGCTACAGTTTACACAAGATTCTTTCAACGAAGAAAATGGCAGACAAGACAAATGGTGGACTACACATTTATATCTTGAAAACCCTTATAAAAAAATCGATTAGATATAAACCTAGTTCATAACGAAATTTATTATCATCTACTTCCTTTACTTTTTTACAAAAAGAAAAAAATATTCAAATTAACTTTTATGTACATAATATAGAAAATTTAAAAGATTTAAATAAAGTAAGGAACATAAAAAATTTAGAAGCTGTAGAAATCTTAGAGAAAAGAACACAAATTCTAATACTAAAATAGAAGCTTTCTATTGTGCTAATAATCATACTGTTCTACCTTTTTCAGAATTTATACATATCAATCCAATAAACAATGTGATGATGATATTTTTATTGGAATCGCCTATTTTTGATAAGTATGTTAATAATGAACAGAATGATTTTGAGATTAATAAAAAAAATCCTGACTTAGAAACCCAACTGACTTGGGAGAATATTAATCAAAAACTAGAGATAATTTTAGATGAAATAATTAATATCCGATTTCCAGAAATTAAAGAAAAAAAGAGTGCTCTTTTCCCAAAAGATGCTGAAGAATATCCTTGAGTTAGTAAACTTCCTAGACACAAAAGATGTAATTGGGGGCGTCTTCAAAGAAGATTCATTTATTGAAAACGCCGAAAAAAAATATTCAAAAAGAAAACTAGCATTCAGAAAAACTCTTCGTGAAGGCAAAGGAATGCCAGAAGAAAATTTACAAAAAGCACAAAACTTTGCTAGTCTAGAATTAACTCAATACATCCAATTCCGAGATAATATTCTGAATGAGTTCTCTAAATTATTAACACCTACAACCCTAGAAAAAGAAATTCATAATTTATTTATCCCACAACAATGCACTGCTGATAAAGCCTTACCCTTACCACTGAAAAATAATAATTTGTGGATACTTGATGACAACTTAATGAGCTACAGCTATTTACAAAGTGAGAAGAGAATAAAGAAATTTATTTCAGAGGTTAAGTTACTTTTACCCGCTTCTGAGAAAGATAGTAAGGAATTACGGAGTCGACCCGATATAGCTTTGTATTTTGATTCTGATAACAGAAACCGTGCTGTTTTAATAGAGTTTAAAAGTCCCACAGCAGATTACAAAAATTCTGGCGTTTCTCAATTAATGTATTATGCTCAAACTCTTCAAAGAGCTGGTGTTACAGAGATGTATCTCTATCTCATTGCTGAAGTAGATGATCCTTACGAAAAAGTATTACTTATTACAAATAATTTTACTAAAGTTTTTTCTCCAGAAGGAAAATATTATCGGTGTTATTGGTCTGAATTCAATGCTTGCGTACAAGTTATGTCTCTACGTACTATTTTGAGTAACGCAAAATTACGAAATAACACTTTTATGGATATTATTAAAAAGGATTTGTTACACCATCGATCAAAGCAAGCCAGTCAAGTATTCTGTTCTTCAATTCTTTGAAAACCACTGTTTTAAATGTGAGAAGATATTGTCTAGTGCGTCCATAATGCGTGCAAAATCGATAATGAACATAAAGACAATGAATGCTAACCACTTCATGAAGCATGACATCATCTTTAAGCCTTGATAGGTCTCAATCATCTCGTGAAGCAGCTGTTGT
>NZ_LR736294.1:0-64109 GCF_902652675.1 Bartonella refiksaydamii | reverse complement strand
TCCTTGACCGAGGATATCTCCACCATGCACATGCAATTGCTGTGAAGCATTTATCTGCCTTGAATTGGTTATCGTGGAATTGCTGGTATTTTGGCTAGTGATATTGACATCATTCCCCATGATCAAGGCATTTGTTACTATCTCTGCTCTATGTGCTAGAGCAACTATCAAATGTTTTTTCTCTTGAAATTATCAGCTATTTTTCTTAAATCAGCCGTTATTTGTATCCTAGTACGCTTTGCTTTTTTTTAAATTATAAAGTTTAAACGTATAGAAACAAATAACAAGCAAAATAATCCAACTAACACCTACAATCAAAACTGGCCGTGTATCATCGAAAAACCACAACAAAATAAAAATAAAAACCATAAATAAAATAGAAAGAATTGATCCTATGGGCCAAAATGGAATTGGAAATCTTAAACTACACTGTACCTCTTTAGACATTTTTACTCGCATAAAAATTTGCGAAAGCAAAATCATTATCCAAACAAAAACCGTTGCAAATGTTGCCATTGCTGCAATGAGAAAAAAAAGCCCTTCATGGTAAAAATAATTAAGGATAACTCCAAGAAGAAATATGATAAATATCAGTAAAATAACAAAAATTGGTATACCGTTTTTTGATAAATACTGAAATTTTTTTAAAGCATAACCTTCCTGCGATAACCCATGTATCATGCGACAAGCACCGTACATTCCACTATTCATCGCTGAAATAGCCGCCGTAACAACAACAATGTTTAGAATATTTGCTGCGGATGAAATCCCAAGGTTTTCAAAAATTGAAACAAAAGGGCTGTCCATAAGGCCAATTTCATTCCAAGGATAAAGTGACATTAAAATGGCTAACGTCATGATATAAAATAGTAAAATACGAATTGGAGTAGAATTAATTGCCTTTGAGATGGTTTGATGAGGATTTTGTACTTCCATCACTGCCATCCCTATGATTTCTATACCACCAAAAGCAAAAACAACAACGCTAAAACAAGCCAAAAAACCAAACCAACCATTGGGAAAAATACCACCATTTTCCCACAAATTTTGAATACGAACCGCTGAAGAATTTGTACTTGTATTCCAACCACATAAAATAATTGCTATCCCTAAAATAATCATAGCAATGATAGCAATAATTTTAATGAAAGATAGCCAGAACTCCAGTTCACCATACACTTCTACCGCTGCTAAATTAATTCCTGTAATGATCAGTGTAATGCTGAGTGCCCATATCCAAGGTGCAACATCAGGATACCAAAACCCCATATAAGTCGCAAAAGCTGTGATATCAGCTAAACCAACGAGAATCATCTCAAATACATATGTCCATCCCGTTAAAAAACCAGCTAATGGTGATATGTAATTTGCAGCATAACGAGCAAAAGAACCGGACAGTGGATTATGAATAATCATCTCACCGAGAGCTCGCATAACCATAAAAATAGCTAAACCAGCAATACAATAAGCAATTAAAACACTTGGACCAGCAAGCTTAATAGCTTGTGCTGATCCATAAAAAAGACCCGTTCCAATAGCCGAGCCAAGAGCTAAAAAAATAACTTGGCGCTTGCTCATACCTCGTTTCAGTTCATTTGTTACCATTTTTTTCTTTCTTTACTGAAATGTCGATAAAATCCATATCACGACGACAACTCTATGATAAATAAAGTCTCATGTTTCTCTCCCAAATATTGTTTTTAAAAAACATTGCATAATGGCGCGTTAAACACCCAACCTTAGGCAATAAAAAACATTTCTATTGCAAATTATTTAGCTATTTTTATGGACTACAATTTTGTATCATTTTATCAAAATCAAGTGATAATAAAATTTTTTATAATTATCATTTGAGTCATTTTCATATCCTCTACTTTTCTGCAAAAAAAATAGAGGATATAATGCGATATCAATCCGCATACTTTCTTTTCTGTTTACTGAAAAAGAAACTTAAAAACTCGTACAGCTAATTCAGGGATGAGTGCATGAAATTTTCTACTGCGACATTAAGCAAACTCTCCATTATTTTTAGCCAATAACAATCGTAAGTTGTATACAACAGTGGATGAAGCAACTTTTAAATAGCTAAAAATCAGTGATACAGTGAAACTTGCCACTCTCCACAGACTTGAGAAAGTATTTCTCCAACCCATATCTTAAGAAATCTAAACGTTTTTAACACGAAGCTTCTTAAAAAAATGGTCATTGTAGTAGTGACAGCCTTTTCAAATTCTTTTCTAATAGTAGTAAATTCACTCTTTTCTCTAGCGCTTTTATCTAAAATGCCAACGGCAATCATATTTGTCGCCTGAACAGAGATATCTTTCTCTTGTACAACCATAGCAATGAGAACGCCTTCTTGAGATCGGACTCTCCAAAAATTCTCATTAACCTCCACAATTTGTAAAAAACAAAAAACAGCTGTCATTAAAATACATAATGTGTGATTTTTAAACATTTTTCTCTCTCTATTTTGATTTCAAAACATAAAAAGCAACTCTAAAACATCATAAAGCACCTTAAAAAAAGAGAAGCACACAATAAGATTATTAATCTTCACTGGATATAAAACACATAATTTATCCTTTATAAAGGCGAAATTGTAATAAAATATATATGAGATCACAATCTATAACTTGTGATTTTATAGAGGGTATTCTTAAATAAGACAGCCCAAACCACTTCAAAAAACAGTTTCTCAAATATTAGCTTGCATAACCTTGTTTTGATAAATCAAATCGCCATGAGGCATAATATTAGGGAAATAAATTGAGAACAAATACCCAATATAGACGTACCGGCTAATAAACAAGCACATATTTATTTAATTACTCAAGTATATCTAGAGCCACAAAACTATATATGAGAAAATCAAATAATTAACTGTCTTTCCTTCCATATTGATCTCAAAAATAAATATTACTTGGGTCCCAATTGAGGAAAAATTGTTTCCGATATAACGGATAATAAGTATCCTTCACGCACAAGAACATATCCTTTATGAAGATCTGGAGCCATATAGCGATCTCCCTTAAGAGTATCAACATTTTTACGCAGATGCTCCATAACAGACTGCAAAAAGGAGCTTGTTTTTAAAGGCGCACGGTATTCGATTCCTTGTGCTGCAATAAGCGTTTCAATACCAATAATAGTAAAAAGGTTTTCACTCATTGTTAACAATCGACGAGCACCATGACAAGCCATTGAAACGTGATCTTCCTGATTTGCTGAGGTTGGTGTTGAATCAACTGAAGCAGGATGTGCCATTTGTTTATTTTCAGCCATTAAAGCAGCTGCAGTTACTTCAGCAATCATAAAACCTGAATTAAGACCCGCATTTTGCGCTAAAAAAGCTGGAAGTCCATAAGAAACTGCTGGATCAACCATAAGAGCAATACGTCTTTGGGAAAGAGAGCCTATTTCACATAAAGCAAGTGCAATCTGATCAGCAGCAAATGCTACAGGTTCAGCATGAAAATTTCCACCTGATACAACCTCCCCATTCCCTAAAATCAACGGATTATCCGTGACTGCATTCGCTTCAATAATGAGTGTTTTTGCTGCTGCGATAAGAATATCAAAACATGCTCCCATAACCTGTGGTTGGCAACGTATACAGTAAGGATCTTGTACACGATTATCATCACATAAATGTGCAGACCGAATTCCTGAATCCTCTAAAAGCTTTTTTAATGTTTGTGATACAGCAATCTGCCCATAATGCCCTCGTAAAATATGGATATCAGGATGAAACGGTGCCGTTGACCCCATGATGGCATCTGTTGTCAATGCCCCTGCAAGAAGTCCACCACACAAAGCCCGATGACTATGAAAAAGACCCGCAAGGGCAAGTGCTGTTGATGTTTGGGTGCCATTGATAAGAGCTAGTCCTTCTTTTGCTTCTAAAATAATAGGGGATAATCCTGCTTTCTCTAAAGCTGCTGCTCCACCCATACGAATGTTTTGAAAGAATGCTTCTCCCTCTCCTATCATAACAGCAGCCATATGAGCAAGCGGTGCAAGATCACCTGATGCACCAACAGACCCCTTTTCAGGAATAACAGGAATAACACCTTTTGCAAGCATATTTTCTAGCAAATGTACCAACTCTAAACGGACACCAGAAGCCCCTCGCCCTAAAGAAAGAAGCTTTAAGGTCATCATCAAACGCACAATATTTTCTGCTAAAGGTTCTCCCACACCACAACAATGTGATAAAATAAGATTTCTTTGTAAAAGAGCTACATCGTTTGCCGCAATTTTAATCGAAGCCAATTTGCCAAAACCAGTATTAATGCCATAAACTGGCTCACTTCCGGCAGCAATTTCAGCAATACGCTCTGCTCCTTTTTTGATAGCTAAATGTGTGTTACTGTGAAGTTTGCTCACTTTACCATGGAAATAAATAGCTTCAAGTTCACCAAGCGTTACCTCACCTGGTTTTATTATAATAGTCATAATTTTCTTTCTTGTTTATTTAAAGTGTAATACTTAGCATTATTGCCCCTTCTATAAAACAAAAAAGGTACGACTGCTCTCTAGAAGGTTTAAAATAGAACAAATAAATAAAATTTGCCTATTCTTTAATTTATAATGATCATTTACCTTTTTTAGCGTTAATTTAATAAGATTACACATCCCTTTCCATCTTGAAGTGAAATCCATTTTTTATTATTTAAGGAATCTGTTGTGTATTTTTTGTATCATTACTCCCTAAAAATAATAAAAAATCTATTAAATTTATATTGTTAAAATATAAATATAAAAAAATTGATGTATTTATACATACTATAAATAGTGTTAAAATTAAATATATTAAAAAACTCAAAAATTAAAAACGCATATATTAATATAATATATGTTATTCAGTTAAGCTGTAATGCTTAATCAGTAAGAGCCATTCAAAATCACATATTATTCAAATTAAGAGATTAAAATAATAAAAATCGCCTGTAATACATATTGAAGCTTTTGTAGCTTTTTTCTGTTTTAATGTTATTGAAATGCACTAGGGCAGATAATTTAAAATCAATACGATAAGCTTCACCCAAAATATGTGATCTTACCATGGTAGTTATAAAATATGGCAATAGTTAATTTGAGAGACATATCGTGGCGTTGCGAATTAATCCTCCAAGATTTGATATTTTAAAGATCATGCAATACGATACGATTCTCTCACTTAGCAGTATCTAAAAAATCATTATAGCAAAATCTGATTCTTAAATACGCAGAAAATTTTTGAGAGAGCATTAACAACGTCCCGCAGCAAAATGGCAAGATATGATATATGTATAATCTTTTATAACTAAATATTACTGTAAGACAGTATAGAAGTTATACTTTTGATAGCTTTTCGACAATTTTTTTACTACTTATTGTATAGTTTTACGGTAATCGGTTATTTTTTAAATTCACTTCTCAAAACTATTTGTAACTGTATTTATAAAATACCTTCATAATAGCATTTAGCAAACCTTTTACATAAAAACTAGTTATTTATTAACTGTAATACTGTTACACAGAATTATATTGCTCTTGGGTGTGATCACCTTGTGAACAAAGCCGTCTGGTATAAATAGCAACAAAGGATTTGGGCGTTTTGCACTGTTAAAGAGAAGTTCTTAGCACGCCGTTTTTATTGTCAACCATTTCATTAACTTATGAAAATCATAGATCGATACTGCTTTGTGAATAATTTCCATGGAACATTTTCTTAAGCAGATAATAAAAAACGTTCTCACTTTGTTTACAGAAAGAAATTAAAAAATCAGAAATGCAGTTCTTAGATTTCAATCCATTGATGAAGCAAAAAAGGAAAAATGGTTTTACATAATAAACTCTTCCATGGAGCATCGCTTCCCTTTATATCAATATTCAACGTACTTAAAAGAAAAGGTTACATAGATAACAAAAATTTCATTTCTTTAAAATCATTTGCTTATTCTGTACATAACTTAACCGGCAACCCCAACAACCATTTTAATAAAATGGCTGCGTCTTCTTTAAGCAATCCTAGCATAGAAATAATACGAGACAAAACTGAAAAATTTGGTGCACCCGACAGAATTCGAATCTGTGACCTCTGCCTTCGGAGGGCAGCGCTCTATCCAGCTGAGCTACGGGTGCTTAAAACTGAACAGTGATCTTTTAACTGATCATACCCTCAGCTTCAATGATGAATTATCATTTTAAAAAAATACTCGTTTATGGTTTATATCACGATACAATCTTTTCGTCCTATCTTGCTATGATACATAACTTAAACAAATTACTTTTCATGTATATTCTTAAAAAACGGTTTTTATATACAGCTTCAAAATTTCTCAAAAATACACTAGAAAATAAGTTCAAATATCAGGATAATTCTTAATGACCACATTACCAAGCCGCTTTCATTTCATTTCCGCTGAAACTAAAGAAGCCATCAAAGCTACTCATAAATTAATTTCCGTTTATGGTCATTCTTCTCTGGAAGAAGCTGACGTTATTGTTGCAATCGGTGGCGATGGAACAATGTTGCAAACAGTACGAGATGTTATGAACACCGGAAAGCCTATTTACGGCATGAATCAAGGCTCTGTAGGATTTCTTATGAATGAGTTCTATGAACAAAAATTACCAACCCGTATTGCTACCGCACATAAAAAAGAAATTCATCCCTTGCGCATGATTGCAGAAGCTGAATGTCAAGGAACTATTGAAGCACTCGCTATCAATGAAGTTTCTCTCTTTCGCCAATCTTATCAAGCAGCTAAAATTCGTATTACTATTGATAACAACGTACGCATGGAACAATTAAGTTGCGATGGTATCCTTGTTGCCACACCAGCAGGATCCACGGCCTATAATTTGTCAGCACAAGGACCTATTTTGCCTCTCATGGCTCCACTGATGGCACTCACCCCCGTTAGTCCGTTCCGCCCTCGGCGCTGGCATGGAGCATTGCTTCCCAATACAGCAACTGTACGCTTTGATATGCTCGAGTTTGACAAACGTCCTGTAAATGCTGCAGCCGATAATATTGAGGTTAAATCTGTCCATTCAGTTATTATTTCAACAGCAACAGAAGTAACAGCCTCAATCCTGTTTGACTCTAATCATTCGTGGGACGAGCGTATTTTATCAGAACAATTTCGCTACTAAGTTATTGTGTTATGCTTTTTATGCGTATATGGCTGTTATAGTTGACTTTTTTGTGAAGGCACCTTAACCCTCTAAAATAGTGTAGAATACTTAATCTCACGAATAGTTTGGATAGCGAAATTAAAATCGCAGAGCAATTGATAAAAATGATGTCAACTTTAAATAGTTTCGATGATTTAGGTCTTTCCGCAAAGGTAATTAAAGCGGTAAAATCAGCGGGATATACAGTTCCAACGCCTATTCAGAGTGGGACGATTCCCCACGTGCTTCAAAGAAAAGACGTTTTAGGAATTGCTCAAACAGGAACGGGGAAAACAGCTTCTTTCGTTTTGCCTATGCTCACGCTACTTGAAAAAGGTCGCGCGAGAGCGCGAATGCCCCGTACTCTCATATTAGAACCAACACGGGAACTTGCAGCTCAAGTTGAAGAAAATTTCGATAAATACGGAATAAATCATCGTCTAAATGTTGCACTTTTGATTGGCGGTGTTTCTTTTGAGCAGCAAGATCGTAAACTTGAACGAGGAGCTGATGTTCTTATAGCAACACCAGGACGTCTTCTTGATCATTTTGAACGCGGTAAATTGCTCCTGATGGGTGTTGAAATTCTTGTTATTGATGAAGCTGATCGCATGTTGGATATGGGATTTATTCCTGATATTGAACGCATCTGTAAACTAACCCCCTTTACGCGTCAAACTTTGTTTTTTTCGGCAACAATGGCGCCAGAAATTATCAAACTAACAAAGCAGTTTTTACATTCTCCTGTATCTGTTGAAGTTACAAAAGCATCCTCAACAGCCACCACAATTACACAACGACTCGTCAAATCTGGAAATAAGCCATGGGATAAAAGAGCTGTTTTGCGAGAACTTATCCACAATGAAGGCAATGACCTTAAAAATGCTATTATTTTTTGCAATCGAAAGAGGGATATCTCCGAACTTTTTAGGTCGCTCATCAGACATCATTTTAGTGTAGGCGCCCTTCATGGGGATATGGACCAATATTCACGCACAAATACATTGGCCGATTTTAAAAATAACAAAATCACACTTCTTGTTGCTTCTGATGTTGCTGCCCGTGGACTCGATATCCCAGCTGTAAGCCATGTTTTCAACTATGATGTTCCTACACATGCTGAAGACTATATTCATCGAATTGGTCGTACAGGACGTGCAAATCGTAGTGGAAAAGCTTTTACAATCGTCACAAAAGATGACCAGAAATATGTCAATGCTATTGAGGAAATGAGCAACGAAAAAATTGAATGGCTCAATGGAGATCTCTCTACTTTAACGGCCGATGATCAAGAAGACGACATCGTTTTAAAGAAAAAATCTCCAAAACCGTCTAAGAAAACTGCTCCCAAAGAACGTATTGTTCCAACCAAAAAGTCTTTAAAAAATGATAAAGTAGATTACGTTCAAACCGAAAAGAATAAATTAAAACCGTCTGAGCAACATCATCCTCAAAAAAATAAGGATTTTTCTCCTCTTGGATTTGGCGGTGATATCCCAGCATTTATGCTCATAAAAACCCGCACTTAAACTAGAAACTTACTCTCCTTGAAGTGTCAATCTTTCTATTACTTTCTCACGTCCTAAGAGCTGCAAAAGTTTTCCCATTTCAGGTCCATGGTCCATTCCAGTAAGCACCTGACGTAATGGCATAAACAGAGCTTTTCCGCTGCGACCTGTTTTCCCTTTTAATGCCGTTGTCCAAACTTTCCAACTTTCATCATTCAATGCACCTTCAGGCAAGAAATTGAGTGACTTACGCACAAATGCACGATCCTCAAGCGTCACTTTATCAAAGTTCTGCTGTTCATCATGAATCATTTTCCACCACAAAACAGCATCATTTACTTTGTCAATATTGCCTCTTATCACATTCCAAAAACACTCTGCTTTGTCTCCATCAATAGAAAGATTTTTAAGTCGCGTTTTAACTTCCGCATAGGTTAACTCATGCACAAGATAACTATTCAAAGCAAAAAGATCAGCAATATCAAATTTCGCAACTGATTTTGACGTATCTTGTAGATTAAAATGCTCTAAAAGCGCTGCTTGATTGGGATACGGATGCACATTTTGTGATGTCCCAATTAAAACAGCAAAGCATTGAACAGCAATAGATTCAAATCCTTCCTCTCGTAGAGAGCGAATAGAAAGATCATTGTTACGTTTTGAAAGCCCTTTTCCTAAAACTGTAGACAATAAATTGATATGGCCAAAAACTGGCAATTCTGCACTGAGAGCTTTAAAAAGAGCAATCTGAGCGCCTGTATTTGTAATGTGATCATCCCCACGAATAATATGGGTAATGGCCATATCTATATCATCAACGACAGAAGGCAATGTATAAAGATAACTTCCATCTTCACGAATTAAAATAGGATCTGAAAGAGAGGACAAATCAATCGTCTGTTTTCCTTTTACCGCATCATTCCAGCAAATTTCTGTTCGCCTTGTTTGCAAGGGATTATTTTCAAAATTAGGGAGAAGAAAACGCCAATGAGGTTTACGACCTTGCAATTCAAATGCTTTTCTATCTTCTGGTGTTAATTTCAATGCAGCGCGATCATAAATAGGGGGTAATTTGCGAGAAAGTTGGATTTTACGGCGCCGATCTAATTCTTCCGCAGTCTCATAACAGGGATAAAGAAGACCACGTTGTTTGAGAGTTTCCGCAACTTCATCATATCGACTAAACCGTTTAGATTGATAATAAATCTCATCTGGTTGAATACCAAGCCACTCAAGATCAACTGCAATAGCATCAATATATTCTTGTTTAGAGCGCTCAACATCTGTATCGTCGTAACGCAAAATAAACGCTCCATTATGCGCTTGCGCATAAAGCCAGTTGAACAAGGCACTACGGGTATTGCCAATGTGAATATAACCTGTTGGAGAAGGTGCAAAGCGGACTTTTATCATAAAATAATGCTCAAATTTTATCACGAAACCGATTTACAATGGGATAACGACGATCACGCCCGAAGTTTTTATAACTGATTTTTACGCCGGGTGCAGATTGTCGTCTTTTGTATTCGGCCACATAAATAAGATGTTCAATTTTTTCAACTGTTTCCCGTAAATATCCACGTTTAACAATATCACAAACACTCATGTCATTTTCTACAAGAGATTGCAAGATATCATCTAAGACAGGATAAGGCGGAAGAGAGTCTTCATCTTTTTGATTTTCCTGAAGCTCAGCAGAAGGTGCTTTTTTTATAATATTGGGTGGGATCACAATCCCTTCTGGACCCAACAAATTTTTCAAGTGATTTTTATTGCGCCACTTCGCTAATGCATAAACCTGCATTTTATAAATATCTTTAATAGGATTAAACCCTCCATTCATATCACCATAGAGTGTTGCATATCCAACGGCCATTTCTGACTTATTGCCTGTTGTT
This sequence comes from Bartonella refiksaydamii, assembly GCF_902652675.1. Taxonomy (NCBI): domain Bacteria; kingdom Pseudomonadati; phylum Pseudomonadota; class Alphaproteobacteria; order Hyphomicrobiales; family Bartonellaceae; genus Bartonella; species Bartonella refiksaydamii. Next base: position 53,536 of record NZ_LR736294.1, on the reverse strand, counting down.
ACCACCATTGAGCCAAATTTATTTGAAAGCGCCATCAAGATAGTACCACGTATACGACTTTGAAGATTTTCTTCTGTCGCATCAGATGGCAACCCTAAAAAAATAGGTGCCATTGTCTTCAAAAAAACCTCAACAGGTTGCACAATTGGTATTACTTCATAGTGACATCCTAAAAGACGTGCACACTCCTTAGCATCTTTCAATGATTCTTGTGAAGTATAATGATAGGGCATCATTATGGTGCGAACCCTCTCAGCGCCAAGAGCATCCACTGCCATTGCTGTACAAAGAGCTGAATCAATTCCTCCTGAAAGACCAAGAATAACATCCTTAAAACGATTTTTATTGACGTAATCTCCTAACCCCAAAACACAAGCTTGGTAATCAGCAGCTAATCCATTAAGAAGATTTTCATTTGGTCCAGAAATACATTGCCATCCTGCCGTTTTTCTCTGCCAATGACTTAAAGCAATATGGCTTTCAAAATGTTTCATTTGAAACATCATTTTGCTTTGCCCATTTAGTGCAAAAGATCCCCCATCAAAAACAAGCTCATCCTGCCCTCCAACGGGATTAGCATAAATAATCGGCAGGCCAGATTGAAGCGCTTGCACACGAACAACTTCTATACGCTTTAGTGCTTTATTACGATAATAAGGAGAGCCATTAAGAACGAGAATGATCTCTGCTCCTTTATTGCCAAGCTTTGCACACAAAGAAGAATCATTCCAAATATCTTCACAAATCACTATTCCTAATCTTATCCCCTGATAGACAATTGGCTCAGGATATGGACCTGGGGAAAATAGTCGTTTTTCGTCAAATTCAGCATAATTAGGTAAATCAAACTTGAAGCTTTCAGCAACTATCTGTCCTTCATCGAGAATCACGGCACTATTATAAATATTATTATTACGCCTGAGAGGAAGACCAATTACAATTCCTGGTCCCCCTACTGTTATCTTTGCTAATTTCTTAACAGCATCTTCACATGTTTTTATAAAAGCAGGTTTAAGAACAAGATCTTCCGGCGGATAAGCACTGATAAAAAGCTCCGTGAATAAAACAAGATCAGCACCTTCTGCTTTAGCCATTTGATGCGCCATAACGGCAAGAGAATAATTTCCTTCAATATCACCAACGATAGGATTTAATTGGGCAACTGCTACCCGAAAATCATGTTTCATAAGTCTTTATATCATTTCATCAGCTTGACAACCACAACTTTATTTTAATTATTGAAAACATTTCTTTTCAAAAAAACTCTTCTCCCATAAACATTTTAAATGGAATATGATGGGGCTTTTTGTCTAACAATTTGCAGCAAAATCCACTGAATCAGTATCACGATTTTTCTTAAGCAGTTCTGCAACAAGAAAAGCTAGTTCTAACGCTTGATCTGCATTTAATCGCGGGTCACACTGGGTATGATAACGATTAGACAAATCTTCCACAGAAATAGCATGTGCCCCACCTGTACATTCTGTTACATCACGACCAGTCATTTCAATATGAATACCTCCTGGATAAGTTCCCTCTCCATAATGTACTGAAAAAAAATTCTCTACCTCCTTTAACACATAATCAAAGGGACGCGTCTTATAACCATTTACAGTAACCGTATTGCCATGCATTGGATCACACGACCATATAACCTTACGCTTCTCGCGCTCAATTGCTTGAATCAATTTGGGAAGATAATTCTCAACCTTATCATAGCCAAAACGCGTAATGAGCGTCAATCGTCCTGGGTCATTTTCAGGGTTTAGAATATCAATTAACCTCAAAAGCTCATCGGGCTCAATGGAAGGGCCACACTTCAATCCAAGTGGATTTTTAATACCACGACAATATTCAACGTGCGCATGATCAATTTGACGTGTACGATCTCCAATCCATAGCATATGACCAGAGGTTGCATACCAATCTCCAGAAGTCGAATCAATCCGCGTCAAAGCCTCTTCATAGCCAAGCAAAAGCGCTTCATGACTGGTATAAAAAGATGTTTCACGTAATGAAAAATTTGTTTTGGACGTAATCCCTATGGAACGCATAAAATCAATCGCTTCCGAAATACGTTTTGCCAATAACTCGTATCGCTCGCCCTGCGGGCTATTAGAAACAAAACTCAACATCCATGTATGGACATTTTCTAAATCGGCGTACCCCCCTTGTGAAAAAGCACGCAAAAGATTCAATGTTGCTGCAGACTGGCGATAAGCCATAGACATTCGTTGCGGATCAGGAATACGAGAATCCACGCTAAATTCAATACCATTAATAATATCCCCCCGATAAGAAGAAAGCTCAACTCCTCCTTTGCTTTCCGTATCAGAAGAGCGTGGCTTTGCAAACTGACCTGCGATGCGACCGATTTTAACAACGGGTTTAGAACTGCCAAAAGTTAAAACAATCGCCATTTGCAAAAATACACGAAAAAAATCACGAATATTATCAGCTTCATGTTCTGCAAAGCTTTCTGCACAATCTCCACCTTGTAATAAAAAAGCCTGACCTTGTGCAACAGCTGCTAATTCATTTTGCAAATCACGTGCTTCACCGGCAAAAACCAAAGGTGGATAGCTACGTAGCTTTCGTTCAACATCTGCTAACACAGATTTATCCGGATAAATCGGAACTTGTTTAATTGGTCTTGTTCTCCAAGAGTCAGGCGCCCATTCTTTTATCATTGCACTCTCTCCAGAGCTAAAAATCACAGCTTATCGTATTAAAATTTGTTCGCTTACCACAACATGTGCTGTTCAATTTTCTATTTTCTTCCCATTTTCATAGATATAACTTGGCTTATACATCGTTACCAATTCTTCTGCCATAGTTGGATGCACTGCCATAGTTTCATCAAAAACATCTTTTGTCAGCTTTCCCTTGAGAGATATGCCAAGGAGCTGTGCCATCTCACCAGCGTTCTCCCCTAAAATATGGGCACCCACAACAATACGACTTTCACCATCAACAATAAGCTTCATAAATATTTTTTCCGAGCTCTCAGAAAAAACATTGCGCATAGAACGAAAAACTGTACGATAAATCTCGAGACGTTTATAACGATGTAGCGCATCTTCTTCTGAAAGACCCACCGTTCCAATCTCAGGTTGTGAAAAAACCGCCGTCGGCATTAAATCATAATCAGGTGTCGTGGATATATTCTCAAATGCAGTCTTAACGAAACATATTGCATCATGAATCGCAACAGGTGTTAATTGAATATGACCTGTTACATCACCTACAGCCCAAATGTGGGGAACATTTGTTGTCATTCTTTCATCAACAATAACTGCACCAAACTCATTCACTTTAACACCTGCTCGCTCGAGTCCTAAACCCATTGTATTTGGTACGCGCCCCGTGGCTAACATTACCTGATCAGTACTGATCGTTTGCCCACTGGATAAAGTGACATTATAACAATTTCCTAAAGCTTGCACTTTGGAAACTGTCTCCCCGTAGATAATGGAAATCCCTTTTTCAACCATTGCATCACTGAGCAGTTGTCGCAAATCATGATCAAAGTTACGAAGAATTAGATCACCTCGATGAAGAAGTGTTGTTTTCACACCTAACTCATAAAAAATGCTAGCAAATTCAACACCAATATACCCGCCACCAACAATTACTATTGATTTTGGGAGTTTTTCAAGGTCAAAAATTTCATTGGAAGTAAGACACAAATCACTGCCTTTTATTGCAGTACTTGATGCAATTTTTGCACCCGTCGCGATTAAGATTTTTTCTGCGCTTACCCGTTCACCTGTAACAGAAAGCTCTAATGTATGATCATCCACAAAGATAGCGCGACTTTCATAAATATGAACATTATTATTTCGCAGTCCTTGGCGATAAATCCCTTCCAATCTTGATATTTCTTTATTTTTAGCTGCAACTAAATTTTCCCAACTAAAAACTGGTTCAGCATATTTCCAACCGAAACCAACGCTTTTACGGAACTCATTTGCATATTGTGAGGCATAAACATACAATTTCTTCGGAACACAACCGCGAATAACACAAGTCCCCCCTATACGATACTCCTCTGCTATAGCAACACGCTTCCCAAGTCCTCCAGCAAGGCGTGCAGCACGCACCCCACCAGAACCGCTTCCAATAACGAATAAATCAAAGTCAAAAGAACCCACGAACTATCCCTTCTTCATACGTATGCAATAATAAGCTATGATCATTCATCATCAAATGAAAACCTTTTTATTTTTCAAGCAGCATTTTCTATTATAAATAAAGTAATATCCTGAAAAGATCTGCTTTTATTAAAAACAGCGGGGACACCGCTGATTTTTAAAATAAACTCAAAGAATCATACACTTGAACAATATAAATCAAACTATTTTTGATTTTTTGAAGAGCCCGATTTTATAGGCGTAACGGAGTTGTTTAAATGAAGTGTTTCAGACATCTCCTTTTTCACATTTTTTATAAGATCCTGCATAAGAGCAGAACGCCACATATCAAATGTAGAATAAGCATCACGCGCAATATTTGGAACTTCAGCTAAAAACTTTTTACCAGTATCAGAACTATAGAATGCCGTAATTGCATCAAGTTCTTCTTGGGTAAAATATTTTGCATACACATGAGCAATCTCTTTTTCTAAATCAGAGCGCCGCTTAGCTAAAGCAAGTGCCTGTTTATCAACAATATCAGAAATAGAAGTTGCCAAATTGGGATCGTCACTGATCAATTCATTTTTGAGATCATGCGCCGCACTCGGTAAAAAACTATCAAACTGATCAGTTGCACGAATAGCACCGATAGCCTTTCTTGCTGAATCTAAATGCTGATCACTCACGCCTTGTGCATAAACCATCCCAACATTGATTACCAAAATGGCAACCGCACCACAATACGCTACAAAACGCTGAAAAGAAAATATTGCTTTCATTTAATGATTACCCTGATGACTAAATTATAATCCAAATTCTTTAATTTTATCCAAAACTTTCAACACCCTTTTTATTGTGCTAGCATATCCTCATGCAAATTGTCTTCTCTAAAATTAAACGGTTCTAAAATTTTTATTTGTCCACTAGACATTGCTATAACTGCACGCGAAGCCAATCCCAAAAAAAGGCCATGCTCCACAACACCAGGAATAGCAAGAAGCGAATCCGATAATAGCTTTGGCTGTAAAATATGCCCCCAAGATGCATCAAAAATGAAATGACCACCATCTGTTTCAAAAGGAGTCCCTCCATTCATACGTAATACAACTTCTCCAGAAAGCCCTAAATCAGCGGCTACTTTTTCGATAGCTCTGCGTGTAGTATACATACCAAACGGATTCACTTCAATCGGTAATGCAAAAGCACCAAGTCTTTTTACCATCTTTGTTTCATCAGCAATAATAAGCATTGCACGAGAAGCCGATGCTACAATTTTTTCATGTAACAGTGCTCCCCCTCCCCCTTTAATGAGAGACAACCCTGGACCAATTTCATCAGCCCCATCAATATCAAGGTCTAGTTCAGGTATCTGTTCTAATGTACTGATAGGCACCCCAAATTTACGACAGAGTTGCTCAGAATACCGTGAGGTAGCAACACCAATCACACGAAGACCATCTGCAACACGCTCACCTAAGAGGCGAATAAATTCATTTACCGTCGAACCAGATCCGATACCAAGCCGCATATCATCTTCAACAAATTCAAGTGCTTTAACAGCCACCACTTTCTTTAACTGCTGAACATTCATGAATTACTTTACCTTTTACCAATCAGCGATATCTATTAAAAATCGATAATATATGAATCTATGACCTCAATCTGCCATAAATTTGCCCATTACCTTTTTATTAAAAAAGTGTTAATGATTATAAAGACATATGATAATAATAAAATAAAATAATTAACAATTTTATCTCTTTATAAAATCCATTGACATTTTTCGTATCAAATAAGCATTTTTAGTTTATCTTTCACTATGAATGAGGTGCATGCATAAAATGCTCCTACAAGATTATATATTGTTCAGATATCAATAAACCGTCTGTTTTGAAAAACTACAAACAATTGAGGCAGCTCTAGCGAAATTGATACCCCTATAACAAAAATATAATAAAGCATAATCGGAAAAATGTGCCGATCATTTCCTATTCTGTTGTTGCTTGGCATCAAGAAGGATCGAGAACGCGATAAGTTATAGAGTCCTTGTGGAAGGCTGCCTGTATATATTCCACGGTCTATAAAACCCCTTTGAAGACCAAATGACATCACCACTTTTGGTCATCATAACACTCCCTCGTGATAGCAATTGTTGGGGAGTAAATATTATTTTTGTCTTCTTGTTACATGTTTGATTACTCATTGCCAATGTATTAACTATAATGTCTGCCTCTATGCATTGATCTGTTTTTCCACGCAAGATGACCACTCTTAATCCATTTTCTAATAAGGACGCACAAACATGGTTATCACAAACAAACTGCTCATAAAACGAAGGACCATATTTCGTTGGTTTTATCATCTCATTCACACGAAATGATTGTTCCCATATGGAAGTTGTGAATTTAGAAATATGGTAACGATCAATATATAATTTCTTTTTATTAATAACCCCCACGAGTTTCATATTATCTGCTATAATGAGTTGTATAGGTGGATACGACCAACAAACATAAATACCAGCCAAGATAAAAAGACAAAAAAAGAACCTGATGGATGTTTTGAAAAAAATTAACCCAACCAAACCTATACTCAATAAAACTAACGCAGATAATGGCATAAATCCAGGATTCAAATCAGGAGAAATTGCTTTTATAGCGTGAGCAATTTTTATCACAAGACCAACACCAAAACCCATAATTTGAAGCGGCAACCATTCAAGTCCCCAAAACATTGCAAGGACTGCGATTAATCCAAAAGGTATAATGAGGATTGATACTATTGGCAATGCTAATGCATTACTGATAATGCTAAAAGTTGCAATATTGGAAAAATGATAAGCAGCATAAATTCCACTAGCAGTCCCCGCCACAAATGAAGATACACATGTTGAAAGTATCGTTAAGAGCACAAAACGAATCACTCCACCTCCAACGTAAGATGGTGTTGTTTTTCTTTTACGAAAAAATGAACTCCCGCTCCACCAATCAAAAGACGCAATCAAAGCTGCCGTTGCAGAAAAAGACATTTGAAAGCTGGGACCTAATATTTCATGCGGCGTAACAGCAAGGGTTATCAAACCTGCAATAGCAAAATTACGTATTGTTACAGCAGAACGATTACACAATACAGCAATCAACATAACAGCAATCATCACAAAACTTCTCTGTGCTGATACAGCGGCGCCAGAGAGTACCAAATAAAAAGCTGTCATCATTAATGCCGCAATGGCAGCGAATTTTTTAGCAGAATAATAGGATGAAAAAATTGGGAAAAGTGCTAAAAAACTGCGGATGCACACAAGAACTATGCCACTCAACAGAGCCATATGCAAACCTGATATTGATAAAATGTGTGCTAATCCAACTGTACGCAATGCTTCATTTGTATCATTTGAAATACCACCCCGCTGTCCCGTTATAAGAGCAGCCGCAACACTACCTTTTTCTCGATCAATTGCTGTACGGATTCTCTGTGTCAGATTTGTCCGTAAATTTTCAATTTTCTGTCGGACTATATTTAATATTTTATCCGACTGTAAAATTGATATTTTAATTGGTTTTCCTAAATAAACTCCCTGAGCTCCAATTCCTTTAAAATAATTATGGAAACTAAAATCGTAGCCTCCTGGGCGTACCGCCCCAGATAACGCACGGATCTTGACTTTCCCATATAGGCCATCACCAATTGCTAATCCATAGGGTAAATACCTTGCTAACAAACGAATTCGACGAGGACTATGGTGTAATATTGGCTTTTTTGTACTCAAAACATCTAGAACTAAACGAAAGCCCCCATTTTGCCTTGAATCAATAGAAACAATCCTTCCTGTCAATGTGGTAACAACGTCTCCACTCAACATTATTGTAGATACACGCCACGTTTCTATTTTTGCTGCCAAAGCACCCAATACAATACAAAACAAAAATCCCGTGATAATCCATACTTTCCTATAAAAACGTGAAACATACAGTATTCCAAGAAAGATGATAACCAACACACCAATTTTCCCCCAGCTTGGCTCTCTCTCCACACTAAAATAATAAAGGATGCCTAAGGAAAAAAAGATTAAAATCAATGAAAAAAGAATTCCAAAAGAAATTTCTTTGTTTATGCAATCTACCAACCACTTCCAGAAAAAATTTATTGCTTCTTTTAAAAGTGTAAATAAAAAAATCTTTGCTTTGTTAAAGCTACCGTTATTCGTATTATAAAGCGTAGAAAAAGCATCCAGCCGTATCACACTCAACTTTTTGCTTTCTATCAAACTGCTTATGGATAAAATATCCTTAACTTTATTTTGATTAAACATCCGCAAATCCCCACTTTACTTATAATGCGGCTCTTGCACACCTTATCATCTATGCTAACATACCTCCTCCATAAAGTTCCATAAGTTAATTTAAAGGAAGATATCCGTGCCCGTTATTACCCGTTTTGCTCCCTCACCAACAGGCTTCCTTCATATTGGTGGTGCCCGTACTGCCCTCTTTAATTGGCTTTATGCAAAACATACTGGGGGAAAAATGCTTCTACGGATTGAAGATACAGATCGAGAGCGCTCAACAGAAGCAGCTGTAGAAGCCATTATAAATGGCTTACACTGGATAGGACTTAGCTACGACGGTGATCCTATTTCACAATTCGAGCGGGCAGAACGTCATCGACAAGTTGCTGAACAATTAGTAAAAGATGGTAAAGCTTATTATTGCTACGCTTCTCCTGAAGAATTGGCTGAAATGCGTGAAAATGCCCGTATAGAAGGCCGACCACCGCGTTATGATGGACGTTGGCGAGATCGTGATATTTCTGAAGCTCCAAAAGATATCAAACCTGTTATTCGCATCAAAGCTCCCCAACATGGGGAAACAATCGTGCGCGACCGCGTTCAAGGTGATGTTCGCTTTCCTAATAAAGATCTAGATGATTTTATTATTTTGCGTTCCGATGGCTCACCCACCTATATGCATGCTGTCGTCGTGGATGATCATGATATGGGGATAACACATATCATACGCGGCGATGATCATCTCACAAATGCAGCCCGTCAAACAATCATTTTCAATGCAATGGGATGGGATATTCCTATTATGGCGCATATTCCACTTATCCATGGTGAAAATGGTGCAAAATTATCAAAGCGGCATGGCGCACTAGGTGTCGATGCTTATCGAACAATGGGATACCTTCCTGCTGCTTTGCGCAATTACCTCGTCCGTCTAGGTTGGAGTCATGGTGATGACGAACTCATGTCAATCGAAGACATGATTTCTTGGTTTGATATCGATGATATTAATAAGGGTGCAGCGCGTTTTGATCTCAAAAAGCTCGATGCCATTAACGGACACTATATACGCATGAGTAATGACCAAGACCTCTTTGATGCCGCTCTTAATATTTTACCAGAAATTGAAGGTGGATTACAAATAATTGAAACACTTAATGAACAACAACGTACTCAATTTCTAAAAGCTATACCAAATTTGAAAGAACGTTCAAAAACGCTGTGTGAACTCATTGATAATGCTTCCTTCATTTTTACGCCACGGCCGTTACTTCTCGATGAAAAAGCACAAACACTCTTAGATAAAAATGGGCTAGCTATCTTAGAAGGTATCTATCTTACCCTGAAAACATGCTCTCATTGGGATGTAAAAAGCTTGGATGAAACTCTTCGACATTACACAGAAAGACAAAATCTCAAATTTGGAGCTGTTGCCCAACCTCTTCGCGCAGCTCTCACAGGACGTGCAACATCACTGGGAGTCTTTGATGTTCTTGCTTTATTAGGACAGGATGAGTCTCTTAACCGCATCAATGACCAACTTATAACAACGAAATACTAATGATATGTATATAATTTATCATCTCAATAGGTATCACCTACAAATATTTCTACATAAATTGAAAGCTATCTTTTCTCTTAGATAGTGAAAATACATTTTTGATTTGGTAAAATTGCAAATAAAAAATATTTTTAGATTGCATGTGTCAACTTTTAAGGTAAATCTACCCTTCAATATAGGTAGGAGAAACTTCGGTCATATGTCTCCCTATCTGATGAAACGGCGTCTTGATTTTTAGGAGCGAGGAATCTGAAAGGAATATCTAATGTCCGAGAATAAAGCATACATTACAGTGAAAGATAAAAAAATAGAATTTCCAGTGCGTAGAGGCACGAGCGGACCTGATGTCATTGAAATTGCTTCTCTCTATAAAGAAACAAATACTTTTACTTATGATCCTGGCTTTACCTCAACTGCTTCTTGTGAATCAAAAATTACTTACATTGACGGTAATAAAGGAATATTGCTTTATCGTGGTTATCCCATCGACCAACTAGCTGAAAAAGGAGATTTTCTCGAAATCTGCTACCTTTTGCTTTATGGTGAACTCCCAACAAAACAAGAAAAAAATGACTTCGATAATTGTATTATGCAGCACACGATGGTACATGAGCAATTGGCGCGGTTTTTTCATGGATTCCGTCGTGACTCCCATCCTATGGCTGTTATGGTTGCATGCCTTGGAGCTATGTCTGCATTCTATCACGATTCTATTGATATTACAGACTCACAACAAAGAATGATTGCTTCTGTTCGCCTCATCTCAAAGGTTCCAACTCTTGCTGCGATGGCATATAAATATAGTATCGGGCAAGCCTTTGTTTATCCACGAAATGATCTTAGTTACGCTGCTAATTTTCTCCGTATGTGCTTTTGCGTTCCTTGTGAAGAATACAAAATCAATCCCGTTCTTACTCGAGCAATGGATCGAATTTTTATTCTTCATGCAGACCATGAACAAAATGCTTCTACATCCACTGTACGCCTTGCAGGATCATCAGGTGCTAATCCGTTTGCATGTATAGCAGCAGGTGTTGCGTGCCTTTGGGGACCAGCGCATGGTGGAGCTAATGAAGCATGCTTAAAGATGTTACAAGAAATAGGTTCCGTTGAGAGAATTCCTGAATTCATTGCACGTGCAAAAGATAAAAATGATCCTTTCCGCCTTATGGGGTTTGGGCACAGAGTCTATAAAAATTATGATCCGCGCGCAAAAATCATGCAAAAAACCTGCCATGAAGTTTTAAAAGAGCTTAACATCCAAGATGATCCACTTCTTGATATAGCTATAGAACTTGAAAAAATCGCCCTGAGCGATGAATATTTTGTTGAGAAAAAGCTTTATCCAAATGTCGATTTCTATTCTGGAATTACATTAAAAGCTCTAGGATTCCCAACTGAAATGTTTACTGTTCTTTTTGCATTAGCACGTAGTGTAGGTTGGGTAGCGCAGTGGAAAGAAATGATTGAGGATCCCGCACAAAAGATTGGTCGGCCACGCCAACTCTATACAGGCTATGCCATGCGTGAATATGTTCCTATAGATAAACGTAAAAATTAAAAAAACAAACCACTAAAGCTTCAATTTACTGAAGCTTTAGTGTGAATAATCAAGTAGCACAATTTAAAAGTATTTGACATCGATTTTGAAACTATCTCTAAAAATATAATACTATCATAAAAGCTATGAGAAATGTTTTTTGATGGCTTTTTCCCAATAAATCATATAGAGTTCAAAACGCTCTTTCTTAAGATCAGAAAGATATTTCTGTCAAAAAGAGGTGAAAGAAACAACTTTTAAGCCACATTCCTCTAAATTAGGTGTATTCTCCACCATTCCCTATACAAAAAGCCTTATCACATACTAAACTCAATGATGTTTAAGAATTCTTTTCCTTTGTCCCTAAAAAAACATCACCAAAGAATAATTGAAAAATGCTTTTTTACAACTCTATACACGAAACACTTCTTATTTCTCTTCAGTAGATAAGGGGAAAAACAAAACACTCTCTTAAAACTTTCCTAAGCAAAATGAATACTTATAAATTTTTGCATTGCTCCAGAAAAGCTTACAGATTATAAAATACATGATGGTCCCATGTTTTCAGCTTATTCGACAGGAGAACATAATGAAATTATTAGCAGTCACTCTTATAATAAGCGCAACATTTTTCACCCAATTAACCAATGCTCAAACGCTGAAAATTGCAAGTGACGCTTCCTATCCCCCGTTTAGTTATATTGATTCAAATAATGAACTCCAAGGTTTTGATATTGATATATCTTATGCACTTTGTAAAAAAATGAATGTTGAATGTACTCTCATCACCCAAGACTTTGAGGGAATGATTCCTGGTCTCCTTGCAAAAAAATACGATGCGATCATTTCTTCCCTTGCTCCTACACAAGAGCGCTTACAAAAGATTGACTTCACAGATCCTTATTACAACACGGCACTCGCTGTAATTGTTACCAAAGATTCAGAAATTAAAGAGATCTCTGTTGAAGCTTTTAAAGGTAAAAATATTGGCGTGCAATCAAATACAACACAAGCTGCATACGCAGAAGACCATTATGCTCCTAAGGGGGTAAGCATTAAACTCTATCCTACAACAATAGAAGTTAATCGCGATCTTTTAAGTCGTCGGCTTGATCTAGTTATCTTTGATAAACTAAAGGCATTGGACTGGCTCAACAATGAAGGAAAAGAGTGCTGTCAACTTCTAGGGATTTTGGAAGAAACAAATTTTCCTATTGCAATCGCACTGCGTCAAAATAATGATAAGCTTAAAGATAAATTTAATGAAGCGATAAGAGAAATCCGCTTGGATGGAACTTATGAAAAAATTATGAAAAAATATTTTTCATTCGATATTTATTAAATATCAATATGTATTGAAATTAAAAACACTGTTATTTCTAAAAAATGTTATTTAACTCTTTTCAAGAAGCATGTGAATAATTAAGAATCTAGCATTTTTGTCATTTCTTACGAGAAAATTCGCATTTTTATATTTAATTGGATAGTCTTTTTTCAAAGCTAAAATGTTTTTTGATCATGATGTCTATCATAATGATAACAAGATGGGACACCAGTGAATTTTTATATTGCTCTCAAAAGAGCTTCCAGATTATACAATACATGACAACCTCACATGTGCGCATCATATTTTCCCGCTTATTCAACAGGAGAACACAATGAAATTATTAGCAGTCACTCTTATAATAAGCGCAACATTTTTTTCCCGATTTACCAATGCCCAAACGCTGAAAATTGCGAGCGAAGGTACCTACCCTCCATTTAGTTATATTGACTCAAATAATGAGCTTAAAGGTTTTGATATTGATATATCTTATGCACTTTGTAAAAAAATGAACGTCGAGTGTATTATCACCACTCAAGATTTAGAGGGGATGATTCCTGGTCTTCTTGCAAAAAAATACGACGCGATCATTGCTTCCCTTGCTCCTACACAAGAGCGCTTACAAAAGATTGACTTCACAGATCCTTATTATAACACAGCACTCGCTGTAATTGTTACCAAAGATTCAGAAATTAAAGAGATCTCAGCCGAAGCTTTTAAAAGTAAAAATCTTGGTGTGCAATCAAATACAACACAAGCTGCATACGCAGAAGATCATTATGCTTCTGAAGGGGTAAACATTAAACTCTACCCGACAACAATAGAAGTGAATCGCGATCTTTTAAGTCGTCGGCTTGATGTTGTTATCATTGATAAACTGCAAGCATTAAACTGGCTCAACAATGAAGGAAAAGAGTGTTGCCAACTTTTAGGAACGTTGGAAGAAACAAATTTTCCTATTGCAATCGCACTACGTCAAAATAATAATGAGCTTAAAGATAAATTTAATGAAGCGATAAAGGAAATCCGTTTGGATGGAACTTATGAAAAAATTATGAAAAAATATTTTACATTCGATATTTATTAAATACCAATACAAACTAAAATTGAATAAACTGATTATTTTTAAAAAACATTATCTAACTCTTTGAGAGGAATGCAAGAATGATTGAAAATTTAGCATTGCTATCATTTAGCAATGGTGGATGGGGTGTGGTTATACTTTCTAGTGCGGTGATGACATTATCATTAGCTTTGTGCTGTGGGCTCTTAGGGCTTCCTTTAGGTCTTCTGGGTGCTGTGATGATTCGTTCCAATATTAAGATAGCTAAAGCTATAGCGATCCTTTTTTCATCGACCTTCCGTGGGCTACCAGAGCTTTTAACCTTATTTTTAGTTTACTACGGCTTACAAAATATTATTCAAATTGTTCTCGATTATTTTAATATTGAAATGATGTTCAGTATTAATGCTTTTGTTGCTGGTGTTCTTGCACTCAGTATGGTTCTTGCAGCTTTTTCTTGTGAAGTTTGGCTTGGAGCATTTAATATTTTTGATAAAGGTCAATATGAAGCGGCGAAAGCTCTAGGGCTTTCACGCTCAACTACATTTTTTCGTATTGTCTTTCCTCAGCTGATTAGAAATGCCTTACCAGGTCTTTCTAATAATTGGCTGACTTTGCTTAAAGATACATCCTTGGTGTCAACCATTTCACTTGTTGATCTTATGAGACAAACAAACTTAGCAGTCGCAGCCACAGATAAACCTATGCTTTTTTATCTTGTAGCATGCTCACTCTATTTGTTATTTTCAGCGTTCTTTTCTGCAGTCTTGCACTATCTGGAAATATACACTCAAGCAGGATATAGAAAGGTGTTGGGGGCATGATTCCTGAGTGGCTTTATTTCCTTTTTAACCCTGCTCTTTTAAACCGTTATGGGCCTAAATTTATTGGGGGCTTTATTGTTACTGTTGAGCTTGTTTCTATTGCTTGCTCCATTGGCTTTTTTCTTGGTACGCTTATCGCGTGTGCACGTTTATCAAATAATAAGTTTTTACGATATTTTGCAGAGATTTATGTCTATTTTTTTCGTGGATCTCCTTTATTGGCCCAACTTTTTCTTTTTTACTACGGCCTTGGTTCAATGAACAACTTCTGGCAACAAGTTGGACTGTGGTGGTTCTTTCAAAACGCATGGTATTGTTGCCTTTTCATTTTTGCACTCAATTCTGCTGCCTATCAATCTGAAATCTTTAAAGGAAGTTTTCTCTCTGTCACAACTGGACAACGTGAAGCATCAAAAGCGTTAGGGTTGAGTAGTTCCGTAACATTTTTTAAAATTATTCTTCCACAAGCAATGGTTGTAGCATTACGCCCTTTGGGAAATGAAGTTATTTTAATGATTAAATCCAGTGCTATTGCCTCACTCATCACTATTTATGATTTAATGGGGATTGCCAAACTCACTTATTCGCGTACATTCGATTTTCAAGTGTACATTTGGGCTGCTCTTATTTATCTTCTGATCGTTGAGCTTATTCGCCGTTTTATTGTTTTTATCGAATATCGTCTAACCCGATATTTAAGGTAAATAAAATGATCACAAAAACCTTTACCAAATCAAAATGTTAAATTAATCAGTTTATTTATCAATGAAAGAATAAAACAAAATGAATTTGGAAAATAATCAATCTGTTCATATTGCTCAAAACTTTGTGATTTCTATTCGAAATTTAAATAAATGGTATGGAGATTTTCAGGTACTCTATGATATTAACTTTGATGTTAAAGGTGGCGAACGCATTGTTATCTGTGGTCCTTCCGGATCAGGAAAATCAACCTTGATTCGTTGTATTAATCAATTAGAAAAAGCACAAAAAGGTTCCATTTGTGTTCATGATATTGATATTCATGCTGCCCCTTTACACCAACAGAAAAATGTTCTCCGTAAAATAGGAATGGTTTTTCAAAACTTTAATTTGTTTCCTCATATGAGCGTTATGCAGAATTGCATTTTAGCACCTATGACAGTTCAAGGGCTTTCTAAACAACAAGCAAAAGAACGAGCAATTCGTTATCTTACAGATGTCGGAATTGAAAAACACTGTAATAAATACCCTTTACAACTCTCTGGTGGACAACAACAGCGTGTTGCAATTGCTCGTGCACTTTGTATGGAACCTGAAGTGATGCTTTTTGATGAGCCTACGTCAGCTCTTGATCCAGAAAGTGTTGGCGAAGTTTTAGAAGTTATGGTTCAATTGGCCAATACAGGCATAACAATGCTTTGCGTTACTCATGAAATGGGGTTTGCACGTGAAGTTTCAGAAAGAATACTCTTTCTAGAAAACGGAAAAATTATTGAAGATACAGCATCTGACGAATTTTTTATCAATCCTAAAAGCCAACGCGCTTGTGATTTTCTTGCTAAAATTAAGCATTAACCATCAACATTGCTTTATTTATACAATGTTAATCCTATTTTTTAGAAGAGTGATAATCGTTTGCGCACCAACAACCCCCGATGGTACTTCAGTTTTCATTTTCTTTTCCACCAACTCAAAAGCATCAAGTTGCGCCTGTCGCACTAAAGGATTATACAAAAGCTGTTCTATCTGCCTTGCTAACAAACCAGGGCGCAAAAATTCATTAAAATATTCTGGCACAAACGGCTTATCAGAAATAATATTGGGAAGAGCAGCACTCCATAACATTATTTTGGGCAAAATGAATAATTTAGAAAAATGATCAAGTTTATAACAAAGGACCATGGGGATTTTGGCTAACGCTAGTTCAAGCGAAACCGTTCCATGAGCTGCAAGTGCAACGTCTGCTTGTGCAAAAGCACGCCATTTTGCGTCTTCACCAACAACAATTTCTACTTTGCTTTTCCAATTCTGTAAAAAATCACGAATTTTATCCACCAAATGTGGTAGAGTTGGTAAAATAATACGTAAATGAGAGATACGTTGTGCAAGAATTTCTACTACTTCTCGAAAAATAGGCATTAAAGAGCGAATCTCTAAATTGCGTGATCCAGGTAAAATAACTAACGTAGGCGGTGATATTTGCTTGCCATATGAGTGTTTTTTTTCTGATTGGCGCTTTTTTTTTGCTTGGGCAGTCAAAAGCAGAGGATAAGTTAAAAGACGATGTCCAACATAAGTAGTAACAGGACCTCCAAAATCTTGCATAATCTTTTCTTCAAAAGGAAACGCTGCTAAAACATGGTCAACAAATTTGCGCATAGCTTTAGCACGCTTCGGCCGCCATGCCCAAATAGTTGGTGCAATGTATTTAATGATAGGAATTGAAGGTGCTAAAATGCGCACTTTTTTTGCAACGCGATGGGTAAAATCAGGGCTATCAATAATAATTAAACAATCGGGTTGTTCTTGCGCAATAAATTTAGATAAATTGTGAATATGCACCAGCAGTGATGGCAATTTTTTTAATACTGCACCTAAGCCTACTAAAGCAATCTCATGAGAATCAAAAAGGCTTTTTAAACCTAACTCCTTTAAGTGCCTCCCACCAACACCAATCAAATGAATATCGCATCCTGTCTGTTCTGATAAACAAGAAATCAAATCAGCTCCAAGAAAATCACCAGATTCTTCTCCTGCGACAACAGCAATTTTTAAAATACAATTATTCATGATCAAATTTTTCAAACGTTTCTATAAACAGGGAATATTTGTTAGCTTTTTCTACTGTTGTTTGCACTGATAATATCAGACTTTTATTTGCTTCTACCGCAATGCCACACAATCCACTCTTTGCAATATTTATTATTGTTGTAGGTCCAATTGATGGTAAATCAACGCGATGATCTTGTTGTGGTTTCGCACATTTAACGAGAACACCACCTTTAGCCGGAATTTGCCCTCTTTCTCGCATTTCGTAAATCCGCCATAGCATATTATCAGTTCCCTCTGCTCCCTCAACAGCAACAACCCTCCCATTAATAGCCACAGCTGCTTGCCCTATATCTAAGCGACCTAAAAGCTTTGCTGCTTCTGCTGCTAAGAAAATATCTTTCTTTTCTTTTCGCGTCGCTCGCCGTAATGTTAAATTAAATTCCATTGGTGCTAAAAGATCTGGTACTATCTCGTGAGCCCCAAGTATACAAAAGCCGTGCGCTTCAATAACTCGTATAAAAGCTTTTAATAACGCATCATCTCCCTTCTTCAAAGCCCCGATTAACTTAGGAAGAGCTAAAAATGTTGTCCAATCGAGTCGCAATTGCGTAAGAAATGGCCGTTTTTTTATACCGCCGGCCAAAACAATATTATAAATTCCAGCTGTTTTTAAAACTTTAACGAGTTGTGCTAGCTCCACAATCGATAACTCGCAATGCTCATAGCGATAAAGCACAGCATCTGCTTCATCACGCAAAAGGACAAGAAAAGGATTTTGTCCATTCTTCTCAAGCTCTTGAGCGACAGTAATAGGGAGAACACCATTTCCTGCTATAATGGCAGTGCGGCCGAAAAGAATATTTCTGGCACCAGAAACAGACATTTTTAGTCCTTATTTTTTCTTACTCTATCACCTTCAAATTTAGGTGTACAATAAAAGCGTTTTCCTTCTTCTTTAATAAAATTAACTACGTCAATAACAGACTGAGACGTGGAATAAAAAGAAGCAACATCATTTACACGCTCTTTAAACGGCTTGCTATGATCAAAAAGCATGGAAACTGCATGACGTAGCGCATGAATATCTTTGCGGTCAAGTCCAGCACGTTTCATCCCAATAATATTTAATCCTGCGAGCTTTGCCTGCACACCAACAGCTGTTCCGTAAGGAATCAGATCGCCAACCAATGCAGATACACCACCAATAAACGCATAACACCCAACACGAACAAACTGGTGAACAGCGGATCCACCACCAATAATAACACAATCACCAACAGTAACATGCCCTGCAATCATTGCATTATTCGCAAAAGTCACATGATTACCTACATGACAATCGTGGGCAACATGAGCATAACAAAAAAATTGACAATTATCACCAATAATCGTCATTCCTACACTTGAGTCGGAGCCTCTATGCATCGTTACGCCTTCACGAATCGTACAATTTTTACCAATAGAAAGAATTGTATGACCTCCTCTATGTTTATTATTTTGCGGTTCTGCTCCCAAAACTGCATGCGAAAACACTTTACTATTAGCTCCTAACGTTGTCTTCCCCATAATCACAACATGACTCATCAAACTGCATTCATCACCAATAATAGCATCTGCACTAATATGACAAAACGGCCCAATTCGTACATTCTCACCAAGCTGCGCTCCTTTCTCCACAAGAGCAGTTGGATGAACTTTTGTACCGGACATTTTTAAATTCCTACTAATATCGTTTATTCTTTTTCAATAATCATCGCAGCAATTTCCGCTTCAGCGACACGAATATCTTCTACTTTTGCAATACACGAAAAACGCCTTATACCAGATCTCTTTTTTAAAAGCTGAACATGAATCTTTAGTTGATCGCCAGGCACAACCGGCTTACGAAATTTCGCATTATCAACAGTCATAAGATAAACCAAATTTTGTTGCTTATCCCCTAATTTTAAAAGTGAAATTGCTCCTGCTGTTTGTGCCATAGCCTCTAAAATTAAAACCCCAGGCATAACCGGTTTCGCGGGAAAATGTCCCGTAAAATGTGGCTCATTAATCGTTATATTTTTAATACCAATAGCTTCCTGCTCACCATCAATTTCAACTATGCGATCAATCAATAAAAATGGATAACGATGTGGTAATATTGATAGCAATTTTTCAATATCTACAGCTTCTAAATTTCTAATTTCTCTGGGGTTGATCATATTAGCGTTTCTCCTTTTTAATTTTGCCAATATTACGCAACGCCGCTACTTCACGAAACCACTGCTTGAATGGTCGTGCCGGACTTCCTCCCCATTTTTCTCCATCCGGAATATCATTCATAACACCACTACCAGCAGCAATCTGAACACATTTACCTATTACGATATGATCGGCTACCCCGACGCTCCCTCCTAGTTGAGACATATCACCTATGGATGTACTCCCAGCAATTCCACATTGAGCAGCAATAAGACAATAGCGACCGATCTTCACATTGTGAGCAATCTGTACCAAATTATCAATTTTGCTCCCTTCACCAATAATAGTGTCTTCAAATGTTCCACGATCAATAGTTGTATTTGCACCAATTTCCACACTATCTTCGATGATAACACGGCCAAGCTGTGGGATTTTTTCAATTCCAGAAACACTTCCAACATAACCAAAACCATCTTGCCCAATGCAAACGCCAGGATAAAGCTGAACTCTATCACCTATTAAAGAATACTGAACTGTTACCTTAGGGGCAATATAGCAGTCACGCCCAATACGGCAATTTTCTCCAATAACAGCCGTGGATGAAATAAGAGTCCCTGCACCAATCTCAACATTTCTACCAATAACAGCTCCCGCCTCAATACATACATCATGTGCAAACTTAGCACTTGGATGAATATGCGCATGCGGTGAAATTTCTCTCTGTCCAAACCAAGGCATTGGCTTGACAGAATCAGGAAATAAGATGCGCCCAATCTGGGCAAAATCACGCTGCGGTGTAGATGTCACCAAAACTGCCATGGATTCAGGAACTTTAAAAACGATTTCATTCGTACAAAAAACAGCAACAGCAGAACTTCCTAAGAGAGCATCAGAAAATTTTCGATGTTCCACAAACACAAGAGAACCTTCCACAGCACCCTCAAGCGAAGAAAGATTATTTATAACTGTGTTAGAAAACTCTGGATTAAGAAGCTTTGCACCTGTTAACTCTGCAACATTAGCAACCGTCAATCGCCGGGACGGCGTAAAAAAAAATGTATCCGCCATCAAAACACTTTCTCTCCCAGCTAGCTCATTATCTTCAAAGCTTTTCCTTCTAAAGAAAATTCAAATCAGAACTTCGTAGAAATACCAAAGTTCAATTTCTGTACACGATCACCTGACTGCTTTTTTATTGGCCAAGCATAATCAAAGCGCAGCGGTCCAAATGGAGAATCCCACATCAAACTCACACCTGCAGACGAACGCCATGCGCTTTTGGTATTTATAACCGGCGCCTCACCCTGAAAAACAGGTTTATAATTATTGCCATAAAGCGTTGCAATATCTGCAAATAAAGCACCGCGCAATCCTAGCCCTTCAGGCACAACAGGTATAGGAAACTGTACTTCAGCTGTTGCATTCATATAAGTTGTCCCCCCTAAGAAATAAGCTTCACCTTTATTGGAAACTTGGAGCGGGCCTATTCCGTTGTATTTGAACCCTCTGATCATATCAGAATTCGCTTTAAACATATCGAAAATACGAACACCGTCTCGGCCTATTTCGTGAATATATCCTCCCCCAAAGGAAAATAAACCAACAAAATCCATCTGCTCAGAAAGCGTCTTGTACATCATCGCTTTACCAGTTGTCTTTAAGAACTTTGCACTCCCTCCAAGACCTGCATACTCCTGAAGAACACGCACGTACCACCCATTATGTGGGTTTTTCATATCGTCGATAGTATTATAGGTCAAACCATAACTAATGGATGAACGCTTCCAAGGGCTATGCTTTGCTGCTTGAACAATTGCTCCAGAATACTTCCCATATAATTCTCTTATGTCAGCCTCTTTACTTAAATCATATTTCTTACCAAAATCATATTCTTCCTGTACATAAGAATAAGCCAAATTAGCAGATAATTGATCATTAATAGGCATCGCAAACCGAAGAGATCCACCTGTCTGTCGGACATCATATGCTTTATCAGCACGGTAAGTACTGCGGAAAATATCAACACCTGCAGATAAGCGATAACCTAAAAAATAAGGGTCAACAAACGACAAATTGTAATTACGGGATTTTTCTTGCCCAGCACCTAATCCCAAACGAACATACTGACCACGTCCTCCAAGATTACGTTCGGTAACAGACACCTCAAGCGACATACCAGGGCTTGTACCACCCGTTGTATATCCTCCAGACAAAGAAAGATCCCCTGTCGAAGCTTCAACGACATCTATAACCAAGGTAACCTGATCAGACTGATCTGTAGGAACCATTGAAATATTAACGGCCTTGAAAAAACCCAAATTTTCTAGACGACGCTTTGCCCTTTGCACTAAGGTTTGATTGTAAGCATCCCCTTCATTTAAATCAAGCTCACGGCGAATAACATAATCACGCGTCTTTTCATTACCGCGTATTTCAATGCGCTGAATATAAGCTCGCGGACCTTGTTCAATATTATACAAAATTGAAATTGTATGATTTGCCAAATCACGATTTCCTCGTGGCTCAACTTTAGCAAAAGCATATCCGGAATCAGCAACCTTATTATTGATAATCTCAACAGATTGTTCAATACTTTCTGCGTTGTAAATGTCACCTGATCGAGTTTTAAGAAGCCCTTTTACAGATTTTACATCAATTCCGTCAATATCGCTTTCAACTTGAATATCACTAATTTTATAGCGCACGCCTTCATCAAGAACAAAATAAACGTTATATGCGTTACTCCCTTCATCAAAAATTGCCTTAGAGGAAACAACACGAAAATCTGCATAACCACGATTATAATAAAAGCGACGTAGAGCTTCTTCATCGGCAGCTAACCGCTCTTCACTATAAATATCCCCGCCCAACAACAATGAGAATACTCCTGAAGGCTTTGTTGAAATCACATCACGCAGACGGCGACTTCCAAAAGTATGATTACCCTTAAAAATAATATCATTAATCTTTGTCTTCCGCCCTTCAATAACATTGAAGACCACATTTACTCGTCCTTTTCCTAAGTTAATAGTCTGAACTGTAACAGCAACATTATTACGCCCAACCGTTTTATAAGCTTCACGAATCGTATTAATATCCTTTGAAAGCTTAGCAGAATTGAAAGGCTCATTCGGCTTTAAAGAAATAAACCGTTTAAGATCAGGGTCCTTAAAAGATTTATTTCCCTGAAACAATACCTGATTGACTACCTCATACTCTTTGACGAACACAACTAACTTATTGCTAACCTGATTTATTTTAACATCATAAAATAAACCCAATCCGAAAAGACGCTTCACTGCAGCATCGACATCGCCACTGGAAAAACTCTGTCCAGCTTTAATTCCCATATTGTCGCGCACTATCTGAGCACTTACAAACTTATTCCCACGAATCTCAATAGAATGGACCACAGATGCTTGCACTTCTCCAACCATCGCAATTGACATAAAGGCTGTTGTTGGAGCAACTACTCCCATACCTAACACCAACACAGATGCTACATTTAAAAACTTCGAATTTGTAGTCATTGGCTTCTTTTACCTTATCTTATTCCTTGGACATGATGCCTCAAAAGCTAACTGCCATAACAACCCTTATAGTGAGACTTTCCATTCCTTAATTACTTATTACAACACACAACGCCACAACATTTTGTGGACATGGTAAACAACCTTTAATTCATTCCTCCCATTATTACCCAATTTATAAAATGTTTTCCATAATTTAATTAGCTAAACCAACAAAAATAATCATTAAAGAACGCAAAAATCATAAATAGGAGAACAATGAAAAAGCCTAAGCGAAAAACAATTTCCCGAATTTTAGCAGATATTGGCCTCTTAGTAAGAACCTCAATGAGGTGAAATAATAAATGCCCACCGTCAAGCGGTGGAATCGGAAAAAGGTTAATAAGCCCAATACTTATGGAAAGAAAAGCTGCAAAATTCAACAAAGATATAAAACCTGTTTCACTCACTTTCCAAGCAATTTTAACGGTCTTAGAAGGTCCACTTAGCCGGCAATAATCTTCTTTTCCCCCTATTAAACGACTCATAAAAAGAATTGTTTGGGTGACAATAAACATAGTACGTTCTGACGCTTTTCTTACAGCTCCGCCAAAACCGTAGCGAATATGTTTTACATAAGTTGGATTTAAACGCGTAGGATTATCTGGATCAACAGGGACACCAACACCTATCACTCCACTCTGAACCAAATTCCCAAAACCATCATCTCTCTCAATCACTTTTGGTGTAATGACTGTCGTAAATACCCGCCCCATGCGTTCTATTTTAAATTCTATAGGATTTCTACCATGAAAAGTCACATAGCTCATCAAATCTTCAAAACTTTCAACCTGACGACCATCCATTTCAACAAAACGATCACCTAATGCTAAACCAGACTGAATAGCGGGGGCATCTTTTACCAAAGAACCAACAACAGGTTCAATAGCTACACGACCATAAACAAAGAAAAAAAATGTTAAAATAACAACAGTGAAAAGAGCATTGAATAAAGGACCAGCGAAGACAGTTGCTGCTTTTTTCCAAGCATGCGCATTAGCAAATGAACCATCAACTATCGGAAATGATTGAGACGATGGGACATCAGCTTCTCCTTCATCCCCAATAAACTTTACATACCCTCCCAAAGGAATAAGCGCTAAACGCCACTGTGTGCCATGCTTATCTGTGTAATCAATTATTTGTGGCCCGAACCCAAGAGAAAAAACCGATGCCTTAATACCACACCATCGCCCAATGAGATAATGCCCAGCTTCGTGCACAAAAATGATAATCATAACAACGAAAAGAACGCCAAAACTTCTCAAAAAAAAGTGACCTATAACAATTATATGATCCCAAAAATCCAAGATATCTTCTCCCTACTAAACCATGCTAAAAAGATTAAAAGGTGTATCCATATCAGACATAAATGAACCAATTAAATAGAGGAGAAAAGCAGCTCCGACTAATCCATCCATACGATCCATAAACCCACCGTGTCCTGGCAATAAAGAACTAGAATCTTTAACAGAAAAATGCCTTTTTAGCCACGATTGTCCCAAATCACTCAATTGTGAGAAAATTGATAAAATAAGAGCAAGGAATAGCACAAAAGAACTGGTTAAATTTATGTTAAAAAATTGAAATGCAACCAATATGCCACCAGAAACTCCGACAAATGTACCACCAATCGCCCCTGCCCATGTTTTGTTAGGAGAAAATTTTGGTGCTAATTTAGGGCCGCCAAACGCGCGTCCGCTAAAATACCCAGCAATATCTGTTCCCCACACTATAGTAAATAAGAAGATAACAACTCCAAACCCTAGGGTTTCATTCCCCCGTAAAAAGGATAAAGCCGCAACTGGAAAAGATGTATATAAAAAACCAAAAAAAACCCACCTACTCTTTTGCACAGGACCAATTGCCAACACTGTTGCCAAAACTATCAAAACACAAAAAACCAGTGAAGCAGATATATCTGATACTAAAAAAAAACCAAAAACCAAATAAAAAATACTCGCTAATATTTTTTGTAAAACACACCACTTCTCTTTAGTGATACTAATCCATTCATAAAGAATAAAACCGCCAATAATCCATACAAACAAAAAAAATAAAATTCCTCCAAACCATGTTAAACACAAAGCAATAATGCCAAAAACAAAAGCTGTCAGAATACGATAAACAAGATTAGACAAAATAACATCCAAACAATATAAATAGAAAATACAAGCTTAAAAATTGATACAAGCAAAGAACTTTCCCAAGCAGTATTTTTATATTCACACTTTTGCAAACTTTTCTTACAATTTATCATCAATAATCCAGTATACCAAAATAACGTTTATAAGATCAATAATCAGTAAAAATGGCTTCAAAAGTCTATGTATCAAGATCAATCCCAAAATATGTTTCCAATAATCTATCAACCTTCAAAAGGAGAAAGCCGCTACTCACGACCTACGTGAATTATGAAATTCCAGATCTGATATTTGCTTCGTATAAAAGCATTTTTTATTAAAGTATCAGTCATCTAGAAACAAACTGGCAAAACAGCGATCGCTCGCTCCATTCCATCACATCTCTTATAATAGCATTCCATCACATCTCTTATAATAGAAAGTAAGAGCAAGATTAAGGCATTATCCTTTGAGTCATATTTCCCCCCTAAAATTTGCCATAGAATATTTGAATAATCCCCAATAATGAAAACACTTCCTCATACAACTTAACAAAATTCTTCTACTATCTTGTTAAATAGCTTACCCCAGCAGGAAGCCTTATCCAAGGCTCAGATAAAGATACTCTAAAAAACACTCACCACTTCACATCGATGTTATTTTTATAATATAGAATTGCAACGTAGCGCATCTTCCCCTGCTTCATATGCTACTATCAATAGCACACATAACCTCCACCTTTTTTCCACAAACCTTATATGACAGACGTAATAATATTCTTTTACCAGCGTCAAAATCGCCTTAAACGTGCATAATTTCAGATTCTTTCACAGCCAAAATCTTATCAATATCAGCAATAGTCTCGTCCGTGAGTCTTTGAATTTTCTCAGATAAGCCATGAGCTTCATCCTGACCAATTTCACCTTCTTTTTCTAATTTTTTTAAATTATCCATGCCATCTCGGCGCACATGGCGGGTAGCAACACGCGCTTGTTCTGCATATTGATGTGCAATCTTTACAAGCTCTTTACGGCGTTCTTCATTTAATTCAGGTAAAGGAATACGTAAATTCATACCATCTGTGATAGGATTCAATCCAAGTCCAGAGTCGCGAATAGCACGCTCTACAGCTCCTACCATCGTTTTATCCCACACAGAAACAGAAAGCATCCGTGGTTCCGGAACAGAAATATTTGCAACCTGATTTATATGCACAACAGAACCATAAGCCTCAACTGTTAATGGCTCTAATAAACTGGTCGAAGCGCGTCCTGTTCGCAAACCACCTAATTCATGTTTAAAAGCGGAAATAGCACCATCCATGCGACGTTTCAGATCATCCATAATCGATGTAATACTCATATCTGTGTCTCCTTCAATTACACCTTGAAGCTTATCCTTTTTCTGATACTATTGTAAACTGTCCTGTTCCATTTAATACCTTGGCTAAACCACCTTTTTCATGAATGGAATATACAATAATCGGGACATTGTTCTCGCGTGCTAAAGTAACCGCTGTTGTATCCATCACGGACAACCCCCATTGCAAAATCTCCACATATGTTAATTGATTAAAACGCTTAGCTGTCGGGTCTACCTTTGGATCTGCAGAATAAATACCATCAACCTGTGTTCCTTTCAGCAGAACATCTGCACCAATTTCTGCTGCGCGTAAAGTAGCAGCAGAATCAGTGGTAAAAAAAGGATTACCCGTACCACCAGCGAAAATAACGACTTTTCCTTGATTCATATAACCTATTGCTTTACGCTGCGAAAAGCTCTCACAAATTTGTGGCATAGCAATCGCAGATAATACCACCGTTTCGATCCCTAATTTTGTCAACGATGTTCGCAACGCTAAAGAATTAATAGCAGTTGCAAGCATCCCCATATGATCACCTGTCACACGATCCCCACCATGTGAAGCAACAGCAACTCCACGAAAAATATTCCCCCCACCTATAACAATAGCGACTTCTACTCCCATCGCCCGCACTTCAGCAATATCAGCAGCGATACGATCTGCAACGGAAACATCAATTCCAAAGCTTTGCCCTCCCATAAGAGCCTCACCAGAAACCTTTAAAAGAATACGTTTGTACTGTAGCGCTAACGTCATTGATAATCTCCCAAAAAGCACATTTGCTCTTTGCTTCCGACACACTAAGAGCACCACTTTATCGCGTGACGACCCCTTAATAATCATACTTTCTCATATAAGCGACTGTATAAATCAATGATGTGATTCTAAATCACTGAAAATAATCTACAAATAGCTACCCTTTTGCAGCAGCTGCAACTTCTGCAGCGAAATCAGAATTCTCTTTTTCCACACCTTCTCCTAGCGCAAAACGAATAAAACCTGTGATTTTTGCCGGCGCACCAATAGATTTCTCGGCATCCTTTAAAGCCGCGTCAACAGTCATATCAGGATTCATAACGAAAGCCTGAGAAAGCAAAACAACTTCTTCGAAGAACTTACGCATACGCCCTTCCACCATTTTTTCAATGATATTTTCGGGCTTGCCAGACTGACGTGCCTGATCTGAAAAAATCGCCTTTTCACGCTCAACAGCACTGGCATCAACATCTTGCGCTGTCAGTGCTAACGGATTAGTTGCAGCAATATGCATAGCAACCTGCCGACCAAAAGCTGTTGCTGCTTCTTTATCCCCTGTCGTTTCAATAGCAACCAAAACACCAAGTTTTCCAAGATTATCGGCCACACTATTGTGTATATAACTGGCAACTACACCATTCTCAACGGAGAGTTTGGCAGAACGCCGAAATTCCATATTCTCACCAATGGTACCAATCGCATCTTTAATTGTAGCCTCTACAGTCTTTTCAGAATTAGGGTAGAGAGACGCCGAAACAGCATCAACACACCCTTGGGTTCCCAAAGCAGCTGTTGCCACTTTCCGCACAATGTCTTGAAATACATCATTGCGCGCTACAAAATCTGTTTCTGAATTAATTTCAACCAAAACTGCGCTTGAATCCTTTGATGCAATTCCTATTAATCCCTCAGCCGCAGTACGACCGGCTTTTTTATCTGCTTTGGCTATCCCTTTTTTACGAAGCCAATCAACAGCAGCCTCCATATCACCATTGGTCTCTACCAGCGCTGCCTTACAATCCATCATACCAGCACCTGATAATTCCCGAAGTTCTTTTACTTGTGCAGCAGTAATACTCATATTTGCCTCTTTATTCTGTAACAGTGAAAGCGTGCAAAAAGAAAAACTCGTGCACGCCTATAATCTATTCTTTAAAAAATTAAGCAGCCTAATAAGCGCTTTTTAACATTACTCAGAAACTGGAACCGCATTTTCCAAAACAGGTTCTACAGGTGCTTCAACTTGAGCTCCTAAATCAACGCCCATTGCACCTTGTTGGCGAGCAATACCATCAAGAGCTGCACGAGCAAAAAGATCACAATAAAGAGAAATTGCACGTGACGCATCGTCATTACCTGGAATCGGATGCGTAACGTTATCAGGATCGCAGTTTGTATCAATAATAGCAATAACCGGAATACCCAAACGTTTCGCTTCTTGAAGTGCAATATTCTCTTTATTTGTATCAATAATAAATATAAGATCTGGAACAGATCCCATATCCTTAATGCCACCAAGCGCACGATTAAGTTTTTCACGATCACGTTCAAGATTTAAACGTTCTTTTTTAGTGAAACCTTGTGCTTCAGCAGCGAGAATTTTATCCAGCTTACGTAAGCGATGTATTGAATGAGAAATCGTTTTCCAGTTTGTGAGCATACCGCCAAGCCAACGCGCATTAACATAATATTGTGCAGAACGATTCGCTGCATCAGCAATAATATCAGATGCCTGCCGCTTAGTACCAACAAAGAGAATGCGACCACCCCGTGCAACCGTATCTGAAACAAGTTTAAGGGCTTGATGCAAAAGAGGAACAGTTTGAGCCAAATCAATAATATGAATATTATTACGCTGACCGTAAATATAAGGAGTCATTTTGGGATTCCAGCGATGAGTCTGGTGTCCAAAGTGCACACCTGCTTCTAAAAGCTGATGCATAGTAAAATCTGGTAGTGCCATAATTTATCCTTTCCGGTTTAACCTCCGCGGAAAAAGCAGGTAAACCTACTACCGGCGGACATTTGCTAAATTTTCCTTGCAAACACCCAAACTCCGCGTGTGGAATATCGTGAACATACTAATATTTGATTCTTTTTCAAGTTATTTTCTGCAATCACTTAATGTTTACATTGATTAAGATCTTTCCCAACTTCGAGAAATTCAAGACTACTCAATTTTGCACGCACTGAAAAAGTCCCTTTGTCTATATGAATATCACGCATAACGCCGCTCTCGTATAAAAGAAAACTAGTACGATAGACTGGCAAACCATCTTTTTTTTCTACATCATCAAAATAAGAAATCGTAATGGGCCAATATTCCTCCTCATCCAATTTTTCTATTTTTTTCGTTTCAGAATCAGAGAAAGGAAATTTCTTTTCCCCAATGATCACACTTTCTCTTTTGACTTTGTCGGCTTTATCTGTTCCATCAAATACGGTAACGTGGTAGAAACGATGACCTGCTTTTGCATGGCGGATGATATTCTTCAGTTGCATAATCGGAAACTCGGCCATTGCAAGCTTGTATTCTTTTTCCTTTGGCTTCTTTAGTTTAACTATAATTCCATCTTGAATACGCTCAGCTACACCTTCAGAATGATGCGCAACCTCTTGTCCAACTTGATCTGTAACACTAAAATAAAATGTACGGCTATCACCAGTTTCATAACTCGTCGTCTGTTGATCAGTTAAACGCTCCAGCATATCTCCAAGATGAATACGGTTGATAAAACGAAAACGTGTGGTATAGCCCTGACATACCGAACCAGTCAGTTCGTAGACCATTCTCCCTGACATCCCCGAAATTGTCATGTCATGAGAAACACTATCGAGCTGAAAGTCATAAATTGCTCGATGAGGTGCAATAAAAATGGACTCTTCTGCTTTCGCAATACATAAAAAAGCAACATATAAACTTATTATAAATAATGATCTGAACATTCCCAACTTCCAATCCTATCCCCATTGCATAACATCATACAATAAGGCGAAAAAGGACTACCCCTCAATTAACCACACATTTTCTTAAATCAAAAAATAGTTTATGCAATTGATTTACTATAGAATAGCTATGGAGTTTAAATTATGACCAACGCGATTGAAAACCACCTGAAAAAATTTGGAATCACTCTTCCTGAAGCAACACAACCCATTGCCAACTACGTAGCAGTTTCACAAAGCGGCAATCAACTCTTTATTTCTGGGCAGCTCCCCCTTTTTGATGGAAAGCCAATCGTAACCGGCAAAGTTGGTGCAACTGTTAGCGTTGAACAAGCAAAAAAATCAGCAGAAACCTGTGCACTCAATATCCTCGCACAAATCAAGGCAGCTCTTGGTGATTTAAATAGAATAAAACGTGTAGTAAAAATTACTGTTTTTGTTGCCGTAGACCCTCATTTTACTGATATCCCCCTTATCGCCAATGGAGCTTCCGATTTACTCACTAATATCCTTGGTGAAGCTGGGAAACATGCTCGTTCTGCTATTGGTGTTGCCTCTCTTCCTATGAACGTTCCAGTAGAAGTTGAAGCCATCATAGAAATTTAAGCCCTCATCAATAACAACACGTTCATAAAATGACAACCAAATACGAAATCTCTCTTTAATTTTGGCTCTCTATTAACCATTACATGCTTTAGTTTTTTTTAAATTCTGAATTACAAAGCCTAAAAGGAAATATTTGTATGAAACAGACTTATGATGACAATAATATTTTTGCTAAATTGATTCGCAATGAAATTCCTTCAGTTCGTGTCTATGAAGATGATGATGTTATTGCGTTCATGGATATCATGCCACAAGCACCAGGACACACGCTGGTTATACCCAGAAAAGGCTCTAGAAACCTACTGGATGCGGATACTGAAACATTATTTCCAGTTATTAAAGCTGTTCAAAAAATCGCCAATGCCGCCAAAAAAGCCTTTCAGGCAGATGGTATAACAATCATGCAATTTAATGAATCTGCTAGTCACCAAACCGTTTATCATCTCCATTTCCATATTATACCACGTATGAAAGGAATAGAGCTTTGCCCCCATAATGATGTTATAACGCCTACAGAAATACTTGAAGAAAATGCAAAAAAAATCCGTGCAGCTCTTTAAAGTGCCCTTAAGTTATTGAGCTTTTTTTCTTCACACGTTTTTTTATCAAATGCGTTGTTCCGTTATTCTTTGAATCAACAGACATACCGGAAGGTGAAATTTTTAACTGTAATTTCTCTTTTCCTCCATTTGATCTTTGTATCAATACGCGAACTGTGCCACCATTGCGCAATTTTCCAAATAAAATTTCGTCAGCTAATGGCTTCTTAATATATTCTTGTATAACATGATTCAATGGGCGTGCTCCCATCTGAGAATCGTATCCTTTATTGGCAAGCCAAGTCATAGCAAGAGGAGTTAATTCAAAACAAATTCCTCGATCAGCTAGTTGCGCTTCAAGTTGAAAAATAAATTTTTGTATGATCTGATTGATGATTAACTGAGATAAAGGTGCAAATGGTATGATTGCATCTAGCCGGTTACGAAATTCCGGTGTAAAGAGCCGATTAATTGCTTCAATGTCATCACCCTCACGGAGCACTTTGCCAAATCCGATAGCTGGCTTTGCCATATCTGAAGCACCAGCATTGGTCGTCATAATTAAAATGATATTACAGAAATCAATTTTTTTGCCATTGTGATCTGTTAACTTACCATAATCCATCACCTGTAATAAAAGATTAAATAGCTCTGGATGCGCTTTTTCAATCTCATCCAGTAATAAGACAGCATGAGGCTGCTGATCAACTGCATCTGTAAGGAGACCGCCTTGATCAAACCCTATGTAACCTGGAGGTGCCCCGATTAAGCGCGCCACTGTATGTCGTTCCATATATTCTGACATATCAAAACGTAATAATTCAACGCCTAAAGAAGATGCAAGTTGTTTTGCAACTTCCGTTTTTCCTACGCCTGTTGGTCCTGAAAATAAATAACTTCCTATCGGTTTGTCTGATTCGCGCAATCCTGCTCGCGCCAGCTTAATTGATGACACTAATGCTGAAATTGCCTGATCTTGTCCATAAACAACATGCTTAAGTTCTCTTTCAAGCTTGCTAAGCATCTTTTGATCATCACCAGAAATTGTTTTTGGTGGAATCCTTGCCATAGTAGCAATAGTCGCTTCAATTTCTTTAACTCCTATACTTTTTTTTCGTTGCTTTTTTGGCAAGAGCTTTTGCGCTGCACCACTTTCATCAATAACATCAATTGCTTTATCAGGTAAGCGTCGATCAATCATATAACGTGAAGATAACTCTACGGACGCTCTTATCGCTTCATCAGTATATTTGATCTGATGGAACTTTTCAAAATAAGGCTTCAACCCTTGCAAAATCTTAATCGCATCAATAACAGAAGGCTCGTTCACATCAATTTTCTGAAAACGGCGTTCTAAAGCGCGATCTTGTTCAAAAATTTTGCGATATTCTCTGTACGTAGTCGAACCAATACATCGAATAGTTCCGGAAGATAATGCAGGTTTTAAAAGATTTGCCGCATCTATATTCCCCCCCAATGTAGCTCCTGCTCCAATCAAGGTATGAATTTCATCAATAAATAAAACAGCATCTGGATACTGCTCAAATTCTTTCATAACTTGCTTTAACCGTTCTTCAAAATCACCACGATAGCGTGTACCAGCAATAAGTCCTCCCATATCAAGGGAAAATATCGTTACATTTGACAAAACTTCAGGCACGTGCCCATCAACAATGCGTTTTGCTAATCCTTCAATCATGGCAGTTTTCCCAACTCCAGGATCACCAACCAAAAGAGGATTGTTTTTTGATCTTCGGCATAACACCTGAATCATGCGTGAAATTTCCATTTCACGACCAATTAATAAATCAACTTTTCCATTGCGTGCTTTACAATTGAGATCAACACAATAACTCGTAAGTGCACTCGTTACCTTTTCACCATTGTCTGAAATCTGCTGATCCAATTGCTCTTCAAGCCCCTCAAGTAACATGGATAATCCCTCATCTCGCGTGATACCATGTGAAATAAAACGCACAGCATCATAACGTGTCATTCCCATCTCTTGAAGGAAATATGCCGCATAACTTTCGCGCTCAGAAAAAATTGCAACGAGGACATTCGCTCCTGATACTTCGTCTTTTCCAGCTGATTGAGCATGAATCACCGCACGCTGGATAACACGCTGAAAGAATGTTGTTGGTTTTGTATCTTCATCAGCTCTAATCTGTACATCCAATTCTGACTGGATATAGTTGGTTAAGCGCTCTCGCAATTCTTCTACATCTACCTGACAAGCTTGAATAACTGAATTTGCATCAGCATCATCTAACAAAGCAAGCAGAAGATGCTCCAATGTAGCATACTCATGCCGCGCTTGAGCAGCAATTGTTAATGCACGGTGCAAAACCTCTTCAAGACTAGGTGTAAAAGATGGCATAGTCCCTCACTTCCATACCATTACACACTGTAATGGATGTTCATTTTGACATGCGTATTCTCTAACTTGTACTACCTTCATTTCAGCAACTTCATAACTATAAATTCCGCATTCGCCTACCCCATTGTGATGAACATTTAACATAATATGTGTTGCTTCTTCGAAACTTTTTTTAAAAAAGTTTTTCAAAACAAAAACAACAAAATCCATAGGTGTGTAATCATCATTGAGTAAAAGAATACGATATAACTTAGGCTTTTGAATTTTTAGTTTAATTGTGGGCATTATAATAGCATCATGCCTGCTTTTATCCCAATTCTTGCCCTTTTCATTGTGCATAATGTGCGCTATAGGGTTCGTTGTTAGCTTCTGTACCATTGTCGTTTCTCGTGTAGCACATTTTTTATTAACATTAAGTTCTTCCATAACTATTGTAATACCTCTTTATGTGAAGAAGAAAATTTCCTACTATGGTTAGATTGCAAATCAAGTATGGAACCTCACAAAATAATTTCTGTAAATAAATTAGTAATACCGTTCGTCTAAATTGCATCAATAAGCTACAAAAAATAAGGAGCTTAACAAAAGATCTTTAGAGTAAATGGTGAAATAGGATAGTGCAAGTGTATATTAACTGCCAAAAAATTATGTATTGCTATAAAAAAATAGCAATTGTTTTTATTGTTTTAGCTTTTTCTTACTCTTGGGCATCAGCTACCCCTCAAGGTGCCTATCCTGATAAGTACGCTGCTATCGTTATAGATGCCAATACAGGAAAAACTTTATTTCAAGCTAACGCAACACTGAAACGTTATCCTGCTTCTTTAACAAAAATGATGACGCTGTACATACTCTTTGAAGCAATGCATATGCGTCGTGTAACACCAAACACACCAATCCCTATCTCACATTATGCAGCAACACGTCCACCAACAAAAATCGGATTTAAAGCAGGCCAAACAATTTCTGCACAAGCAGCGGCTAAAGCGCTCATTACAAAATCAGCAAATGATGTTGCTACTGCTATTGCAGAATATCTCGGCGGTAATGAAAAGAAATTCGCTCGAATGATGACAGCTAAAGCCCGCAAACTTGGCATGATACATACGAATTTCGCAAATGCTTCAGGACTCCCTGATACGCG
The DNA here is from genome assembly GCF_902652675.1 of Bartonella refiksaydamii. Classification (NCBI taxonomy): domain Bacteria; kingdom Pseudomonadati; phylum Pseudomonadota; class Alphaproteobacteria; order Hyphomicrobiales; family Bartonellaceae; genus Bartonella; species Bartonella refiksaydamii. The sequence continues at coordinate 18,442 of NZ_LR736294.1, read as the reverse complement.
TAACTATTCTACGGCACGTGATATGGCCACCTTATCATTGGCCTTGCGAAAACATTTTCCAAAACAGTATAACTTGTTCAAAATAAAAAGTTTTAATTTTCGTGGACATACAATTAACAGCCACAATAAACTTATCAAAATAATGAAAGGCGTTGATGGAATTAAGACAGGCTATACACAAATGTCAGGTTCTAATTTAGCAACTTCAATGCGTCTTGAGGGGCGCTCTATCGTTGCTGTCGTTATGGGAGGTAAATCGTCTACCGCACGTGATGAGCATATGGCCAGCTTATTGAACCAGTATTTCCCAAAAGCAAGCCGGATGAAAAGCGATAGAAATTTTATGGCTTCTTTACACTATAACTTACCCACTGGCACAAAGGCTCCTATACCGATTTTAAAAACTGAGCCAACCAATTTTGATGATGAAATTTCTACTATGCTGACAGCATTTGTAGAACAATCTAAAAATTCCAATATGGCAATAGCTGCTGTAAACCAAGCAATTATACCAATTCCTAACCCACAAAAAACAACGCCTATTGAGACTCATAAAATTGTTACGGCCTCTTTATCCACAGGCGCTGGGTGGGCCATTCAAATTGGTTCTCTGCCCAATAAAGAACAAGCACAAACTCTGCTTTTAAAAGCAAAAAACACAGCTTATTCTGTTTTAAAGAATGCGTCGTCACATATGCAACTGTTTGAAAAAAGTGGGCGTCGTTATTATCGTGCGCGATTTATAGGCTTTCAATCAAAAAAAACTGCATTCGATGCTTGTTCTACGTTAAAGAAAGCAAATTTTAACTGCTATACTGTAGCTTACTAAAGGTTTTCGAATTCTGCGTAAGGATAGTATCATGACACATAATGCTCTTGCTTCATCCCCTGAAAAAGAAAAATTATTGAAGCAATCATTTTTCCTCTCATTGCGCTCTCTTCACGATGCTGCAACAAGACTTGCTGGCTTAAAATATACTCCCACGACATTAGACACGCAGTCTCTTGTAAAACTTCTCATTTGCCAAACAACACGAAATCGTCGCCTCACAATGCCGCCTGTACGCATTCATTTACGCGTTGCTAGTAAAACCGGTAATGTACCGATTAAAATCCGTCTAGGTGCAACAAACGTTTAGTTATATAGGTAATTTTCGTAAGAATTATTTTGTTAAAAAATATTTTCTTGCTTACAAGCTCTAAAACCCTTTAGAAGATGTACTTCTTCATTTAATTTATAAGAATTGCGCTTGTAAATTTCTCTCCAACTCTCAGATCAACTTTTCCATAAAACCATCCCTTAGAGTGCCAGAAAATAGCAAATGTTTACTTATTTTTGGATTTGATACCCAAATTATCCTTGATATTCTTTCATAAGAAAAAAGTGGCTCCCAATGGATGCAAGCTTTTTAAATTTGTTAGACACTATCACAACAATTCAATGAAAAAAATTTTCTTCAATAACATATAAGTCCTTCCAAGAAACACAAACTCTGTACCAATTACCTAAACCGTTTTTTTTAACTCGTATTCTTTTAAAAACGCAAAACAATTTTAAGATACAACCCTTTACAGCTCTCCAGCCCAACTTCTCACCACCTCTCACGAATCGCCATAATCCAACAACCACTTTCCTCCTCCATACTCGCGCTTATACACCCAAAGGCCAGCGCCATCCTTATATTTGCCAATGTCCACGTGTTGTTACTACTTTTGCACTCACACAATTTGTTACACGCACGCCAACCCATCTCTCTCATTGCGATTGAATGGATTCTGCTGTTTTTTGCCAATAGTGAATGAAACTGAAATATATTGTAATATCAAATAGTCTGCTATGATACGAAAAATCATGATATATACTTAAATATCAACTTCTTAACTCTTATTCAATATATCTTTATAAATATAATTCATCGTTTTAACACTTGAGTAAGAGCCTCGAATATGGAAGTACCCTCTCATTTTTAATCTATTTTAAAGTAAATCAATAAAAATCGTTTATTAAGAAAAGACTAGAAACATACCTCTTTATGAGGCATTTCACTACAAAAACCGTTGGCGATACTGAGAGCTGACAGATATAATGAGAGTGTCTGCTTGCACTTTCACAAACAATAAACAATGTGTAAAAAATTTCTTAGATTAAGTACTTCTGCACACTTTAACAAGATATTGCATTGACTGCAAGGCCGGCTTTACTTGTTTCTTTATAGCATTCACTCATATCATGCCCTGTCTGACGCATTGTTTCTATACAAGCATCAAGAGAAACAAAATGATCCCCATCACCATGTAAAGCAAGAGAAGAAGCTGTCACCGCCTTAACGGCTCCCATCGCGTTGCGCTCAATACAAGGAACCTGCACAAGACCTGCAACCGGATCACATGTCATCCCTAAATGATGCTCAAGCGCAATCTCTGCAGCATTTTCAATTTGAGCGGGTGTACCACCTAATGCTGCTGTCAGTCCTGCTGCTGCCATTGAAGATGCCGTTCCAACTTCACCCTGACAACCAACTTCTGCACCAGAAATAGATGCATTGTGTTTAATGACACCACCAATGGCTGCAGCTGTCAGCAAAAAATTATGTATCCCCTGTCGATCTGAACCATCATTAAATTGAAGATAATAACGCAAAACTGCGGGTACAACACCAGCAGCCCCATTCGTCGGTGCTGTAACAACACGACCACCAGCGGCATTTTCCTCATTCACGGCTATGGCATATACAGAAAGCCAATCGTTTGCCCAAAGTGGATGATTGCGATTTTTCCTTCGATTTTCCAAAAGCTTATCATGTAATTTTTTAGCACGCCTTGGAACATGCAACCCACCTGGCAACTCACCCTCTTTTGAAAGACCTCTATCAATACAATTTGTCATAGCTGAAAAAATCTCATCTAGCCCTGTATCAAGGACAGAACGCTCCATCTTCGTCTCTTCGTTTAGACGCTTCATTTCAGCAATTGAAAGTCCTGATTTTTCTGCCATTGATAACATTTTACGTGCCGAATCAAAGGGATATGGCACCTCAAGGGTTTCTTGTTGTATATTCCCATGCATATGGCTTAATTCATCCTCAGTCACAACAAAACCACCGCCGATAGAATAATAAATCTGTCGCAAAAGAACATCTCCATCAGCATCAATTCCTTCAAACACAAGCCCATTAGCATGTCCAGGAAGGACTCTCTCTCGTTCAAAAATAAGATCACTTTGCAAATCAAACTGGTAAGCAGGATGGCCTTCTGGCTGCACTTTTTTTTCATGTGCAACCTTTTCTAACAGGAATCCCATAGAATCAGGATCAACCGTAGAAGCTTTTTCTCCCAAAAGCCCTAATATAACAGCTCTATCTGTAGCATGACCAATTCCTGTGAAAGCCAAGGAACCATAAAGATAAACACGTATACGAGAAACTTCAGCACTAGAAGACTGAGAAAAATTTCGTACAAAAATTTCCTGCAAAAACATATTAGCCGCCGTCATCGGCCCCATTGTATGTGAGCTAGAAGGGCCAATACCAATTTTAAAAAGTTCAAAAACAGATAAAAACACTCATCACCTTAAAACTACATATGGCTTGAGTATACGATCTTTTACCACACTTGTCTCATTTAAAATCAAATTGTGAGATAAGCTAAAAAGATGACAGCAATAAATATGAAGGTCGCTCGTCTTGCTACCAACCAACATTTTCTTTCTACAGCACTTTCCATGGCTAACCTTTGAAACTGACAATGATTTCCTCTTACTGCCTTGATGCGTTAGCGTAGTAAAGTAAGTGTTAATATGCAATATAAAAATCCAATAAGAATGAAAAATTCTCACTAAAATATTTTTCATCAAACTCTAAAATTTTATATTCAATAGTATAAAACATTCTATGGATATTTAAATAAAACGTACAAAGTTCTCAATTGGTTCGCGTTCAGTCTCAAAATTGTTTTCTGGAGCATTCCTATCGCGATAGCCAAGTGCCATACCACAAATAATTTGTCGATCAGAAGGCACAGATAAAAGGGTACGAATTTGTTTATGATAATCAGCAAAAGCAGCTTGAGGACACGTATCTAATCCAAACCCACGTGCTGCTAACATAATGGTCTGCATAAACATGCCCAAATCAAGCCAACTCCCCATTTCCATATCGTGATCCATTGTAAACAAAAGTCCAATAGGTGCACCAAAAAATGAAAAATTCCGCGCCTTTTGGTGAAGTATTTTTTCCTGTTCATCTTTTTGAATTCCAAGACTCTTGTAAAGATCCAAACCAATTTTTCGGCGCCTTGAAAGATAAGGCTCACGCCATTGACGTGGATAATAATGAAATTTACGCTCTCCTTTTACACCGGAGAGTACGAGTTGTGAGAGTTCTTGTCCTACTTGCTGTAATACATTCCCTGTAAGAACAATTACTTGCCACGGTTGGAGATTTGTTCCAGATGGTGCACGTGATGCAAATTTTAAGATTTCTTTGATCGTTTCCTGTGAAACTGGTTGATTAGTAAAAGCTCGAATTGACTTACGTGACAGAATAGATTGGAAAATATCAACAGTAGAGCCCTCTGTCATTGTTTTTACTTTCTCTTTTAAAAAGTGAACTTAAATATCGTTGTTTTCATATTCAAAGCCAAGGTGTTTGAAAACACTTCTACAATCCTTTTCATCCAACCTATTTCTCCTATACAACTTGTATATTGAATACTCAATTAATGACTGCTATTAGAAAGCAATACAGCTTATCTCTTTTTAATGGAGAAGAAGCCATTAGGAATGAATGCAATAAACTTTAAAATCAACGATTAACTCCCAATTCGGCTAAACCCTCAAAAAAAGTTTCCTCGATGTGTTTTAGGTCATGTAAAAGATCATCAATATCACGTTGCATCTGCTGTAAATCTGCCCGTTTTTTATTAATCCCTGCAATTAATTCTTTAAGCTTTTTCTCATCATCAGGTGGCTTTCCAACCATAGTCAACATATCAGATATTTCAGACAACGAAAATTTAACTCTTTTCGCACGTAATATTTGTTTTAATTTATGACGATCTGTTTGCGTATAAAACCGCATCCCCCCATGCCGGAAGGGTACCAGAAGCCCTTCTTCTTCATAATAACGCAAAGTCCGAGCAGTTATTGAAAATTCGCGAGTCAATTCACTAATTGAATAATATCCGTACATTTTATCATTCTGTTTTTATAAAATTTTAGTTAGCATTTTATTCTTTTCTTTCCTGAAACTTTTAATAAAGAAATACAGAGTTTACTCGTCATGCAAGCATTCTTTATAGAAGATATCAATTCCAAAAAAATTCTGGGAATATTCAAAATAAGTAGTTACCTTGTTTTCAGATAATATACCCGTTTTCCTCAACACATAGCGGCCATTATCCTATGCGCTCTTCGACTTTAAATGTTTTGGAAATAAACTTTCTATCTGACACAGAAATAAAAAACTTTATAAATGAAGCAGCAAAAAAGATAAATATCATTATAAGAAAACGACAACAAGCTACTAAGGATGCTTGAAACGGTAATAATCCTATAATTTTTACAGCCCTATTTATCAGAAAACACGTAACTTCTACATTTTGAGATCTAAAAAACGCCCTAATTATACCTTCGGGCGCTTTTGTATCTCTTTTTTTTAGAATGCATTCGAATCACTCAACAACTGCTTCAGTTGTCATATTCATCAACATAGCCTTAGCCATCTCATTATTGCTAGACTTACGCCGCTCATCTACAATCAAATCATCACGAACTGCAGCAATACGACGGATTTGAGCAATAGTACCACCCGTACCTGCAGGAATAAGACGACCGACAATAACATTCTCCTTAAGTCCTTGCAAAGTATCAATTTTACCAGAAACTGCTGCCTCAGTAAGAACCCTTGTTGTTTCCTGAAACGATGCCGCTGAAATAAAAGATGGTGTTTGCAGAGAAGCCTTCGTAATTCCAAGAAGAATAGGAGTACCAGATGCTGGTCTCTTCCCTTCTGCAATCAAATTATCATTTATTTCATCAAGTTCAATACGATCAACATTATCTCCTGGAATATAGCCAGAATCTCCAGATTCAGTAATTTCAACTTTTTGCAACATCTGGCGAACAATTACTTCGATGTGCTTGTCATTAATCAAAACACCCTGCAAACGATAAACTTCTTGAATTTCATTAACAAGGTAAGACGCCAAAGCCTCAACCCCCTTAATCGCTAAGATATCATGAGGAGCTGGATTACCATCAAGGATATAATCTCCTTTTTCAATTTGGTCGCCTTCTTGAAAGTGAAACAACTTACCCTTTGGAATCAAATATTCTACTGCTTCAAGAGTTTCATCATTTGGTTCAATAATAATACGACGCTTATTCTTATAACCACGACCAAATCGAATTGTACCACTGATTTCAGCAATAATAGCATGATCCTTCGGACGCCGTGCTTCAAAAAGCTCAGCCACACGCGGTAGTCCACCTGTAATATCTTTTGTCTTAGCGCTCTCCATTGGCAAGCGAGCAATAACATCACCTGCCTTGACATGAGAACCAGGTTCAACCGAAAGAATGGTTTCCACTGACATCATATAACGGGCTTCACCTCCCTTATACAATTTGGCAATTGTTTCACCTTTTTTATCTGCATGGATGATAATAGCTGGCTTTAAATCAGCCCCACGCGGATTAGCACGCCAATCAATCACCAACCGCTTCGTAATCCCCGTAGATTCATCAGCTGTTTCAGTAACTGATAAACCATCTATCATATCTTCAAAGCCTACATAGCCCTCAACTTCAGTTAAAACTGGACGTGTATAGGGATCCCATTCCGCTATACGTTGTCCACATTTAACTACGTCACCATCATCAACAAAAATATGCGCACCATAGCTAACACGATGCACCACGCGCTCTTTTCCGGACTCATCCTTGATAAGAATAGCTACATTACGCCCCATAACAACCAAATGGCCTTCAGAATTGCGAACCACATTGCGATTACGAATCTCCACCGTACCTTCATAAGAGGCTTCTAAATGAGATGAATCAACAACCTGTGCCGTTCCTCCTAAGTGGAAAGTACGCATAGTAAGCTGTGTCCCCGGTTCACCAATTGATTGAGCGGCAATCACACCAACTGCTTCACCTTGATTAACCGGTGTCCCACGTGCCAAATCACGACCATAGCATTTAGCACAAACACCAAGGCGGGTTTCACATGTTAAAGCAGAACGGATTTGAACAGACTGAATTCCAGCTTCTTCAATCTTAGCAACATCAGCCTCTTCAATCATCGCACCACCTTCAAGGATAACTTCTCCAGAAACTGGATGCAAAATATCAACAAGTGCTGTACGACCAAGAATTCTTTGCCCAAGAGATGCAACTATTTGTCCTGCATCAACAATCGGCTGCATAGTAAGTCCTTTTGCAGTACCGCAATCAACTGCTGAAATAATAGCATCCTGTGCAACGTCAACAAGACGCCGTGTTAGATAACCAGAATTGGCTGTTTTTAACGCCGTATCAGCAAGACCTTTACGTGCCCCATGGGTTGAGTTGAAATACTCGTTAACGGTTAGACCTTCCTTAAAGTTTGAAATAATTGGTGTTTCAATAATCTCACCCGATGGCTTTGCCATTAATCCACGCATGCCAGCCAACTGTTTCATTTGGTTAGCAGAACCGCGTGCACCAGAATGCGACATCATATAGATTGAGTTCATTGGTCGTTGACGACCCGTTTTGGGATCAAATTCAACAGCCTGAATACGTTTCATCATTTCATCCGCAACGCGATCCGTACATTTACCCCAAGCATCTACGACCTTGTTATATTTTTCACCTTGCGTAATTAGACCATCATTATATTGCTGTTCATATTCTTTAGCCAAAGCTTCGGTTTCTGCAACCAAACGCGATTTGCTATCGGGGATAACCATATCGTCCTTACCGAATGAAATTCCTGCACGACAAGCATACGAAAAGCCAAGTTGCATAATACGATCACAGAAAATAACTGTCTCTTTTTGTCCACAGTGCCGATAAACCTGATCAATCATTTTAGAAATATTCTTTTTCGTCATTTCTTGATTGACAATATCAAACGAGATATTTGGATTTTTTGGCAAAAGTTCCCCGATAATTAAACGACCGGGTGTTGTATCATAAAGCTTAGGAGCACAGTTCCCATCCTTGCCCATATTTTTAACACGGCCTTTTATCTTCGTATGAAGAGTTATAACCTTATTTTCCAAGGCGTGGTGGAGTTCACCTATATCGGAGAAAGCCATTCCTTCACCCGGTTCTTTTTCAGAAACAATCGAAAGATAGTAAAGACCAAGAACCATATCTTGTGATGGAACAATAATTGGCGCACCATTGGCTGGATGAAGAATATTATTAGTTGACATCATCAAAACGCGGGCTTCAAGTTGTGCTTCAAGAGAAAGCGGAACGTGAACCGCCATTTGATCACCATCAAAATCCGCATTAAAAGCAGTACACACCAATGGATGAAGCTGTATAGCTTTACCTTCAATCAGTATAGGTTCAAAAGCCTGAATTCCCAAACGGTGCAGTGTCGGAGCACGATTAAGCAAAACAGGATGTTCACGAATAACCTCATCTAAGATATCCCAAACTTCCGGATGCTCTTTTTCAACAAGTTTCTTTGCCTGTTTTACAGTGGATGAATACCCTTTCGCATCAAGCCGCGCATAAATAAATGGTTTAAATAATTCAAGAGCCATTTTTTTGGGAAGACCACATTGATGCAATTTTAGCTCTGGACCCGTCACAATAACAGAACGCCCAGAATAATCAACACGCTTTCCAAGTAAGTTTTGACGAAAACGTCCTTGTTTACCTTTTAGCATATCCGAAAGAGATTTGAGCGGACGCTTATTTGCTCCGGTAATCACACGCCCACGCCGACCGTTATCGAACAATGCATCAACAGCTTCCTGCACCATACGTTTCTCATTGCGCACAATAATTCCAGGAGCACGCAATTCAATCAGACGTTTCAAACGGTTATTACGATTTATAACGCGCCTATAAAGATCGTTCAGATCCGATGTTGCAAAACGTCCACCATCGAGTGGTACCAATGGACGTAGATCTGGTGGAATAACTGGAATCGTCTTCATAATCATCCATTCTGGTTTATTGCCAGATTCAAGGAAATTTTCAACGATTTTAAGCCGTTTTATCAGCTTTTTCTGTTTTAACTCTGAAGTCGTTTCAGCTAATTCGGTGCGCAAATCATTCGCGATTTTCTCTAACTCCATGCTCGCTAGAAGCTCGTAAATAGCCTCCGCACCAATCATGGCTGTAAATTGATCTTCTCCGAATTCATCAATAGCAAGCATATATTCTTCTTCCGAAAGAAGCTGATGCAGCTTAAGAGATGTCAATCCTGGTTCCGTTACAATGTAATTTTCAAAATAGAGAACCCGCTCAATATCTTTCAAAGTTAAATCTAAAAGTGTGGAAATACGACCTGGTAACGATTTAAGAAACCAAATGTGAGCAACGGGCGCGGCAAGTTCAATATGCCCCATACGCTCACGACGTACGCGCGAAAGAGTAACCTCTACACCACATTTTTCACAGATAATACCTTTATATTTCATGCGTTTATATTTACCGCATAGACACTCATAGTCCTTAATAGGGCCAAATATACGTGCACAAAAAAGACCATCACGCTCTGGCTTAAAAGTCCGATAATTAATAGTCTCAGGCTTCTTGATTTCACCGTATGACCAAGACAAAATCTTCTCAGGACTCGCAATGGAAATACGAATAGAGTCAAATGTCTGCGCTGGCGCTTGAGGATTGAAAAGATTCATGACCTCGTGGTTCATGCCGTTCTCCTTCAAAGATTCTTAGAACCTATTGTAATATCTCTTTAATTTTATCACAGATCTTAATTTAAAATCTATTTCTACTTTTTAAACTATCTGCGTTACCTTAATAGAAGTTTCTTTATTTAGCCTTCCAAGACAATAAGAGCGCACCCTTTTCAGTGCGCGCTCCCTGAATTATTGTTTTGCTGTATCAGATAACGCGCGTTGCGCAATAAGTTCACGCGCATCATCAAGTTCTACATTAAGAGCCAGTGAACGCATTTCTTTTACTAAAACATTAAAACTTTCTGGTATCCCCGCCTCAAATGTATCATCACCGCGCACAATTGCCTCGTAAACTTTTGTTCGACCAGCCACATCATCTGATTTCACTGTCAGCATCTCTTGCAAAGTGTATGCTGCACCGTAAGCTTCAAGTGCCCAAACCTCCATTTCACCAAAACGCTGACCACCAAATTGTGCCTTACCACCTAATGGCTGCTGCGTAACAAGAGAATATGGCCCAATCGAACGCGCATGAATCTTATCATCAACTAGGTGATGCAATTTCAACATGTAAATGTAGCCCACTGTCACCGGACGATCAAAAGGCTCTCCAGTACGACCATCATAAAGCGTAACCTGCCCTGAGCTATCTAAGTCTGCATCTTCCAACATCATATTGATATCAGCTTCATGCGCTCCATCAAAAACAGGCGTTGCAATTGAAACACCTTTCCTCATCTGCAGCGCCAATTTGTAAAGACTTTCATTATCATACTGACGTACTGATTCATTATGATTATTATCAGGCATAAGATTCTCAATGCGCTGACGCAAAGGAAGTATATCCCCAGTTTCTTGATATAACTCTACCAAATCGCCAATTTTCTTGCCCATACCAGCACATGCCCAACCAAGATGTGTCTCAAGAATTTGTCCAACATTCATACGACTAGGCACACCAAGCGGATTCAATACAATATCAACATGAGTTCCATCTTCAAGGAATGGCATATCCTCCACTGGAAGAATACGTGATACAACTCCTTTATTACCATGACGCCCCGCCATTTTGTCACCTGGCTGGATTTTGCGTTTCACAGCAACAAAAACCTTCACCATTTTCATGACACCAGGAGGCATTTCATCGCCTCTTTGAACCTTCTCAACTTTATCCATAAAGCGGCGTTGTAATGCTTCTTTTGATTCATCATATTGCTTGCGCAAAGCTTCAATTTCACTCTGAAGCTTCTCATCTTCAACAGCGAATTGCCACCATTGTGAGCGTGGATAATGACCTATTATCGTATTGTCAAGCTTCTTACTGTTCGAAAAACCCTTTGGACCTTCTATAGCAACTTTACCTATCAACATATCAGCAAGGCGCGCATAAACGTTACGATCAAGAATAGATTGTTCATCATCACGATCTTTAGCTAAACGCTCAATTTCCTCACGTTCAATTGCCATCGCACGTTCATCTTTTTCCACACCATGACGATTAAAAACACGGACCTCAACAACAGTTCCAAAAGTTCCAGGAGGCATTCGCATAGAAGTATCACGAACATCTGAAGCCTTTTCCCCAAAAATTGCACGCAGAAGCTTTTCTTCCGGCGTCATAGGACTTTCACCTTTTGGTGTAATCTTGCCAACCAGAATATCACCAGGTTGAACTTCAGCACCAATATAGATGATACCAGCCTCATCAAGATTCCTCAACGCTTCTTCTGCAACATTAGGAATATCGCGCGTAATTTCTTCAGGACCAAGCTTTGTATCACGTGCTGCAACTTCAAATTCCTCAATATGAATCGAGGTGAAAACATCATCGGCAACAATACGCTCGGATAACAAAATGGAATCTTCGTAATTATATCCATTCCAAGGCATAAAAGCCACAAGAACATTCCGACCAAGCGCTAAATCACCAAGATCTGTAGACGGACCATCTGCAATAATATCACCCTTCTCGATCCGATCGCCAACATGCACAAGAGGACGCTGATTAATACAAGTAGACTGATTGGAACGCTGAAATTTCTGTAAACGGTAAATATCAACACCAGATTTTGAAGGATCTAAGTCTTCTGTTGCACGGATAACAATACGGGTTGCATCAACTTGATCAACAATACCACCACGCTTTGCACTAACCGCTGCACCTGAATCACGAGCAACTATGGATTCCATTCCTGTACCAACAAATGGCGCTTCAGCGCGTACAAGCGGAACCGCTTGACGCTGCATGTTCGATCCCATCAACGCACGATTCGCATCATCATTTTCCAAAAATGGAATAAGAGCTGCTGCTACCGAAACCAACTGTTTTGGTGAAACATCCATCAAATCTACATGATCGCGCGGCGCCATCAAAACTTCACCTGCATGACGACAAACAACAAATTCTTCTGTAAAGCGTCCTTCAGCATCCAATGAAGAATTGGCTTGAGCTACATAATGCTTTGATTCCTCCATAGCAGATAGATAAATAACTTCTGTTGTCACCTTACCATCAATGATTTTGCGATATGGACTTTCAATAAAACCATACTTGTTAACCCGTGCAAATGTTGCCAAGGAATTAATCAGACCAATATTAGGACCTTCTGGCGTTTCAATCGGACAAATACGACCATAATGCGTAGGATGTACGTCACGAACTTCAAAACCCGCACGTTCACGAGTCAAACCACCTGGACCAAGAGCAGAAAGACGGCGCTTATGGGTAATCTCTGATAATGGATTGGTTTGATCCATAAACTGCGATAATTGTGAAGATCCAAAAAATTCGCGAACCGCTGCTGCCGCAGGTTTTGCGTTTATCAAGTCCTGTGGCATGACTGTATCAATTTCAACCGATGACATCCGCTCTTTTATCGCGCGCTCCATACGGAGTAAACCAATGCGATACTGATTTTCCATCAATTCTCCAACCGAACGAACACGACGATTACCAAGATTATCAATATCATCAATCTCACCACGACCATCACGCAACTCAACTAACATCTTAACAACAGCAAGAATATCTTCTTGACGCAAAACGCGAACCGTATCTAAACAATCAAGATCCATGCGTAAATTCATCTTAACACGCCCAACAGCCGAAAGATCATAGCGCTCCGGATCAAAAAACAACGAATGGAACATAGCTTCTGCTGTATCCATTGTTGGTGGCTCACCTGGACGCATTACCCGATAAATATCAAACAACGCATCCTGCCGGCTCTCATTTTTATCTGCTTTTAGAGTATTACGAATATATGCCCCAATATTCATGTGATCAATATCAAGGATATCGATTTGATCCGCATTAACGTCAAACAAAATCTTTAATATTTTTTCGTCAATTTCATCACCAGCTTCAAGATAAATCTCACCTGTTTGGTAATTGACTATATCTTCCGCTAAATAGCATCCTAATAAATCATCTTCACTGACCTTAACCGCCTTGAGACCTTTTTCTGCCAAAGATTTTGCAATACGAACCGTTATCTTTTGACCAGCCTCAGCAACAACTTCACCACTATCTGCATCTATAAGATCAGAAACGAGCTTCATCCCTTTAAAATGATCAACAGAATAAGGAATACGCCATCCGTCTCCATCTCGCTCATAAGTAATTTTATTATAAAACGTGGATAAAATATCTGATGCATCCATGCCCAACGCCATTAAAAGACTCGTAATAGGAATCTTACGCCGCCGATCAATACGCGCATAAATGATGTCCTTAGCATCAAATTCAATATCGAGCCAAGAGCCACGATAAGGGATAACGCGAGCGGCAAAAAGAAATTTTCCTGATGAATGCGATTTTCCCTTATCATGATCAAAAAAGACACCTGGAGAACGATGCATCTGCGAAACAATAACACGCTCGGTACCGTTAATAATAAAGGTACCATTCGTCGTCATTAAAGGCATGTCGCCCATATAAACGCCCTGCTCTTTAATATCTTTTATATCCTTTGAGCCTGTATCCTCATCAACATCAAAAACAATTAAACGCAATATCACCTTTAATGGTGCAGCATAAGTCAAATCACGCTGACGGCATTCTTCAACATCAAATTTTGGTAAATCAAATTCATAACCAACAAACTCGAGCATAGCTGTACCGGAAAAATCCGAAATAGGAAATACCGATTTAAAAACAGCCTGCAAACCTTCATCTGGTCGTCCACCTTTCGGTTCCTCAACCATGAGAAACTGATCGTATGACGCTTTTTGAACCTCAATAAGATTCGGCATCTCTGCCACTTCAGGAATCTTACCAAAAAATTTGCGTACGCGCTTACGACCATTGAATTGAGACATCATCGCTAGGGTCTGAGCCATCGTCGCTCCTTGATTTTTACTCTCCAAGGTAGACTAAACCTTGAAAGCTTTATGTCATTAACCTGCACATGCAGACCAGTTCACTTGATACCCAATATGAGTATCACCAATTTGCCCCACTAACTCAAGCCATCTGTTCACTTGGCTCCACAATGAGGGGGCTAAAATAAACCCTATCCCTATTACAGCTACTGGACTGTTGGGAAAAAGTTTTTACTGATTTTTTCCCTTTTTTCAGGAGACAGGAAATCGGCGAACATAAATGCTCGCCGATAAAATAAAATTTACTTAAATTCAACTTTAGCACCAGCAGCTTCAAGTTGCGCTTTAATCTTTTCCGCTTCGTCTTTAGAAGCTCCCTCTTTAATAGGTTTAGGCGCCCCTTCAACAAGATCTTTAGCCTCTTTAAGACCAAGCCCAGTAAGAGCACGAACTTCCTTAATGACATTAATTTTTTGTGCACCACCTTCAACAAGAATAACATCAAATTCTGTTTTTTCTTCAGCAGCTGGAGCAGCAGCACCAGCAACAGCAGCTACAGCTACAGGAGCAGCAGCAGAAACACCCCATTTCTCTTCAAGCAACTTAGAAAGCTCAGCAGCTTCCAAAAGGGTGAGGTTAGAAAGGTCTTCTACGATCTTCGCTAGATCAGCCATTTTTAAATTCCTTCAATTAAAAGATTTGAACCATTATTTAACTTATTCAAAAAAACAGAAAAGCACCAAAGCTCTTCCATAAATGTGAATACCAAACAGCCTTAAGCCGCCTTATCCTCCTGAGCATATGCTCCAATGACACGCGCAACCTGACCAGCAGGTGCATTAACAACCTGTGCAATACGGGCCGCAGGAGTAGAAATCATACCTACGAGTTTTGCCCGCAACTCATTCAGTGAAGGCAATGAAGCCAATGACTTCACAGCATCTACACTTAAATTTGTTGCACCCATTGAACCGCCAAGGATGACAAATTTGTCATTGCTTTTCGCAAAATCAACAGCAACTTTCGGTGCTGTAATTGGATCTTCTGAATAAGCAATAAGTGTTTGCCCAGTAAACAAACCCACTATCGATTCAGATTCCGTGCCCTGAAGAGCGATTTTAGCAAGACGGTTTTTGGCGACTTTAACGGCACCGCCAGCTTCACCCATTTTCGAACGAAGATCATTCATTTGTGAAACTGTCAGACCGGAATAATGTGCAACAACAACAGAACCAGACTTTCGAAAAGCCTCGTTAAGCCACGTAACAAATTCGCGTTTCTCCGCTCTATTCACTTTCTCTCTCCATTTAACAGACTTGCTTAAAACAAACCTGTTGGTTACCTTTGACAACATAAGAATATCTTATGCTATCGACGAGGATCCTGTCCCCTTTTTCACGCAGAGCGATCAAAGGCAACCTTGGCTCAAACCCTTTAAGTTTTTTAACTCTCAGTTTTTACCCCCAGTCTCATGCAGGTTTTTTTGATTAAGATACTCAAATAGTATCACCCACAATCTCGGACAGGATATTCCGGAATTTCTTCCGGTACAACCCAAGCTTTACAAAGCTTAGATAGCCAAATGCCGACAAAAATCGACACTGTAAATACAATCTTAATATTCATATACCCCAAAACAAAATTTTAAACCTTCTCAGACTTACTCCGAACGAACAGTCACAGGATCCACTTTAACTCCAATCCCCATAGTCGAAGAAACTGCAACACGCTTAATATACTCACCTTTCGCACCTTGCGGCTTAGCTTTCATAACAGCACTAGCAAAAGCTGTAATATTTTCTACTATTTTCTCAACCCCAAAAGAAGCCTTACCAATACCAGCATGAACAATACCAGCTTTTTCAGCACGAAATTCAACAGCACCACCTTTAGAAGCTTTGACAGCACTAGCAACATCAAGCGTTACAGTACCAACTTTTGGATTTGGCATCAAACTTCGTGGACCAAGAATCTTACCAAGACGACCAACAAGTGGCATCATATCTGGCGTAGCAATACAACGATCAAAATCTATTGTTCCACCATTAACACTTTCAAATAAATCCTCAGCTCCCACAATATCAGCACCAGCAGCTTTAGCTTCATCTGCTTTGTCTCCACGCGCGAAAACAGCGACGCGTACATTTCGCCCAGTCCCATTAGGTAAATGAGCAACGCCTCGAACCATTTGATCTGCATGACGAGGATCAACACCTAAGTTCATTGAAATCTCAATTGTTTCATCAAACTTAGCAATCGCACGCTCTTTGACCATCGAGACGGCATCTTTTAAAGTGTAAAGTTCATTAAAATTAACATCTTTACGGATGTTTTTTACTCTCTTTGCTATTTTTCCCATAACGTTAGCCCACCACTTCTAAGCCCATAGAGCGAGCAGAACCTTCAACCATGCGCATCGCCGCCTCAATATCATTTGCGTTAAGATCCTTCATTTTTGCTTGTGCAATTGAACGAACTTTATCACGAGAGATACTCCCTACAGAAATCTTACCAGGCTCTTTCGAACCAGATTTTAAATTCGCTTCCTTCTTCAAGAAAAACGATATGGGAGGCGTCTTTAAAGAGAAAGTGAAAGACTTATCTTGATAATAAGTGATAACTACTGGAATCGGTGCCCCCTTCTCCATTTCTTGCGTAGCTGCATTAAAAGCCTTACAGAATTCCATAATATTAATACCGCGCTGCCCAAGAGCAGGACCAATCGGTGGAGATGGGGTAGCAGCTCCCGCAGGAACCTGCAACTTAAGCTGACCTATACTTTTTTTTGCCATAACAATCTGCCTTCAATTTCACTGGTAAGCTGACAATTCACCCTGTCTGCTACCCGCCGCAGTCAAGTGGTCCGGATCATCAAGCCGACAAAAGCCATAAATCACCTCCCACAAATTACTTAAAGTGATTAAAAACCACTCTAAATCTAATCAAAGTTTTTCAACCTGACCAAACTCCAAATCAACAGGCGTAGGACGCCCAAAAATCAATACCTCAACCTTAAGACGAGAACGCTCTTCTTCAACCTCTTGAACAATACCATTAAATGAAACAAAAGGACCATCAGCAACACGAACTTGCTCCCCAACCTCAAACAATACGGAAGCTTTTGGAGAGTCAACCCCCTCCTGAACCTGTTTAAGAATTTGCTCAATTTCCCGATCAGAAATGGGAACAGGACGCGCATCTGATCCCAAAAAGCCCGTCACTTTAGGAGTATTCTTAATGAGATGATAAACCTCATCCGTCAACTCAGCACAAACAAGAACGTACCCAGGAAAAAACTTTCGCTCAGCATCAACCTTACGCCCACGACGAACCTCTACAACACGCTCCGTTGGAACAAAAATCTTTTCAAATAGATGATCAAGTCCCTTTTGCTTTGCTTCCTTTTCAATAGCTTCCGCTACCTTCTTCTCAAAATTTGAATATGCTTGAACAATATACCAACGAGCAGCCACAGTCACACTTCCTTGCACTATCAACTAAAAAGATACTTTAGAAGATCAATCCCTCGCCAAACACTAAAATGCATAACCTGATCCACAATAAAAAAGAAAGCTGAGGCCAATGCAGTTACCAATAATACCATAACAGTAGAAATCACTGTCTCACGACGAGCAGGCCACTTTACTTTAACTGTTTCTGCATAAACCTGTTTTAAAAAGGTAATCGGATTGGGTTTAGATGTCATCAGTCACACTATATACTTTCTAACCTTATTATGATTTATACGATATAAATAAATATAACAAAAAATGCAAAAAACCAATCTTCAGCCTTATGCAGCTTCCTCATTCTCTACTCAATACCGATTCATACACAAAAAAACAAGCCCTATGCAAAAAAAAGCGAAAAAGGCAGGAAAACTCACCTCCTCACAGTTGAAATCTCATTCTCCCTTGGCAGGGGCAGCAGGACTTGAACCCGCGACCTGCGGTTTTGGAGACCGCCGCTCTACCAACTGAGCTATACCCCTAACTCTCAAAATTAAAATATCTTCAACAACCCTTAATAACTATTATTTATTCAATGATCTTAGAAACGATTCCTGCACCGACAGTACGACCGCCTTCACGAATAGCAAAACGAAGCTTCTCTTCCATGGCAATTGGAACAATCAAAGAAATATCCATCGCAACATTATCACCAGGCATAACCATCTCTGTTCCTTCTGGAAGCGTAACAATCCCCGTAACATCCGTTGTACGGAAGTAAAATTGAGGACGATAATTCG
>NZ_LR736315.1:0-18940 GCF_902652675.1 Bartonella refiksaydamii | reverse complement strand
ATAAATTGGTACAAAACCTAGTGGCAAAATATACAAAACCTGCCGTCAAGCTACACCGAACCTTAAAAAATATGTGGAAAATCAATAGGTTATTGGTAAGATAAAATTGAATGGTGGGTGATGAGGGGATCGAACCCACGACCCGCTGATTAAGAGTCAGCTGCTCTACCGACTGAGCTAATCACCCACACTTCTCAAAAGATAAGAATGAGGGGTTCTATAATGCTCTTAAGGGAGGATGTCTAGATGGTTTTATGTTTTTTATATGAAAACGGTAAAGTCTATAGCTTAATTGGCTAATTGGCTGTACGATTAAAATATGATACCCCCCCTTGATCTTATATAAAAATAAACCCATTATAAGAAAGTCTATGAATAAGTGTTCTGATTATTATGCGGGACTATAGTTGGAGGATCGTCGAGCGTAATGCCCGAGAAAAATTCAGAAGGGGATTCTTGTGGTTATAGGCAGTTTGAACCATCGTTCTGTTTTATAAATTTTATCGATAACTGTATGCATTTAAGGAATATTTTGCTGTTGTTTGCTTTGAACGCAATCTTTTTGCGTTCAATGTTCTTGAACAATTGTGCGAATGAAAGCTTATGAATTTGTTTTGTCAATTGCGCGCTTTTAAGCTTTTAAAGACATTTTTGAAGGATGAACTATGATGGAATGGATCACTGATCCCCATGCGTGGTTTGGTTTGGTCACATTGGTTTTTCTCGAAATTGTTTTGGGCATAGATAACCTTGTCTTTATTGCAATTTTAGCCGAAAAGTTGCCGCTACATTTGCGGGATCGTGCGCGCATGATGGGGCTTACTTTAGCACTAATTATGAGACTTTTCCTTCTTACGGTTATTGGATGGGTGATGAATCTCGATACGATAATTTTTTCATTCTCATCTTTTGCATTTAGTTGGCATAGCCTTATTTTAACTGGTGGTGGGGCTTTTTTGCTGGCAAAGGGAACGCTAGAATTACACGAGAGGTTGGAAGGGATACCGCATGAAAGAAAAACAGGCGTTGCTTATGCTGTTTTTTGGCAGGTAATTGTTCAAATCGTGGTGCTGGATGCCGTTTTTTCTTTAGATAGCATTATTACTGCAACAGGTATGATTGTGAAAGAGCAGGCAGTGGTTATGTATATTGCAGTTATTGCTGCTATGGGTGTGATGATGTATGGATCTGGCACTCTTATGCGTTTTATTAATCGTCATTCTACTATTGTAATTCTTTGTCTTGGCTTTTTGATGATGATTGGATTTACTCTCATTGTTGAAGGATTTGGCTTTCATATTCCAAAAGGGTATTTGTATGCTGCTATTGGTTTTTCTGTTCTTATTGAAGCTTTTAATCAAATTGGACGTCGTAATCGTGAAAAAATGATTACAACAAATGATCTACGTGGTCGAACAGCTGATGCTGTTTTGAGGCTCTTGGGAGGGGGAAACAAAGAGGGTAGTCTTGGTGAGACTGTAGATGTCATTGCTGAACAAGCGGCAGCTTCTGAGTTATTTCGACCGGAAGAAAAAGAGATGATTCGTGGTGTTCTTGATTTAGCTGATCGCCCTGTTCGCTCTATCATGTCGCCACGCAATGAGATTGAGTGGTTGGATTTAAATGGTGACGAGAATGAAATGCGTGAAGAATTGCAACAGGTTAAACATAGTCGCTTAATTCTTGCACGTGAAAAAGTGGACGAATTTGTTGGTGTTGCTTTGACAAAAGACCTTCTTTTGAATTTGGCTGAAGGAAAAAAGCTCAATTGGAAAAAAGCTATGCGAGAACCCCTCGTGGTTCATGAAAATACAAGCGTCTTACGATTGATGGAGCAATTACGTCATTCTTCGATTCAGCTTGCAATTATTGTAGATGAACATGGATCTTTTGAAGGGATTGCAACGCCAACTGATATTCTTGAAGCTATTGCAGGTGATTTTCCTGATGATGATGAAGAACCTATGATAGCAGAACAGCTTGAAAATGGAAGTCTTCTTGTTGAAGGATACGCTGATATCCGTCGTTTAAGTGGTTATCTTGGGCGTAATCTTGTTGATGAGGCAGACCGTTATACTACTCTGGCAGGGTTTATGCTTTGGCAGTTTGGTCATTTGCCGAATGAAGGGGAAAGCTTTGAAACTGACGGTCTATGCTTTAAGGTTATCGAAATGGACCGTCGAAATGTATCTAAAGTCCTTATCTCTCCCCTCGTGTAATCAGAAAAAGCTTATTATTTTAATAGGCAAGGCAATAAGAAAATGCTTTTTATTGTAGGAGAGTGGAGGATCTAGAGATTGTGTAGATCTAGAGATTGTGTAGATCGATTGTGGTTTCGTTGTTTTTGGACAGTTTTTTGAGCGTAAAAGATGGATATGCAAAAGTTAAATTGTCTATTTAATATTGAGTATAAAAAAGATAAATAAAGGGTAGTGGTTGCGTTAACTTACATATGAAGTCAAGCTTAATGCGGTTATTTCTGTTTACACGCATATAAAAAAGAGAAAGGCTTTTATCTTTTTTATTTATTCAGGTGGTGTTTTGGGGGATCGCTTCCAATATTGTTGCGCTTCAAAAATTGCTACAACAAATAACGAAATGATGAGCGGTATAATCAAATAAAGCATTCTAAATACAATAAGTGCCGCGATAACATCTGTTGGATTTATATTAGGCATACCTGTTATGAATAAGGCTTCAAGAACACCAATACCCCCTGCTGGAGCATTGGAAAGAAGAGTTATCGTAAAAGATGTTAGGAAAACACCAAGCACAGAAATAAAGTGAATATCTGTGTTGTGTGGAAGAACTGTGTATATAATCCCTGCTGCTGCTAAAAGTTCTAAAGGACTAATAAGGAGCTGTTGAATGACAATTTTTAATCGTGGGTAGGAAAGTTGAATTTTTTTGCTCAAGTGTAAGGGCTTTAATTGAAGCCAGCTGCCAAAAGTATAGAGTACTATACAGCCAAGAAGAATTGCACCAATTGTTATTCCAAGCCATTCAGGAAGCTCATCATGAATGAGAGTGATAATTTGGGGTTGCAGAATCAAAACGATCCCAAAAAGTAAGATTGTGCCTATCACAAAAGTAAAAGAGCAAAAACCTACCAATATCGCGATTTCTGTTCCATTTAATCCTTTCATTTTATAGGCACGGTAGCGCACGACTGCACCAGAAAAAACTGAAGCACCAATATTGTGTGAAAGAGCATAGGTAGTAAACGAACATATCGCGATAAAAACCCAAGAAATCTTATGACCAAGATGCTGCAAAGCAATTCGATCATATCCAGCAAGAGCCGCATAAGCCAAGAAAGAGCACGAACAGGCCAACAGCCAGTGCTGTGCACTTAAATCGCTCAAGCGTTCCAAGACATCACTAAAAGAAATGGCAGAAAGCTTTATATAAAGAATGCGGATAGATATCAGCATTGCTAAGATACCAATAAATGGCCATATAAATTGCTTTATTTTCACGCTTCTATATCCATTTTATCTTTTCTATAAGTTTAATTCATAATTCTGCATATTTTTTACAGATCTCTGCCCTGTTAAATGTTCTACGACACCATTAGCAATTTCTTCACCATCAGTTACTACAACATCTGCACCTAAATCAACGAGATAAGTTGTTTCTACATCGGATAGTGCATGCGTAATTATCTGAATATCTTTTTTCATATCACGTATATTCACTATACATTCTCCTACTTCAATGGTACTTTGCATTGTAATAACAACTTTATGTGCATTACTCATATTTGCTGCGTTCATTATTTCTGGTTGAATGATATTGCCACAAATTACCTCGAATCCATCTGCAATCGCTTGGTCAGCGAGGCGTTTTGATTCTTCTACTATTACTACAGGTTTACCTCTATTTACCAAGGATAATGCAACATATTTACCAATATGACCGTAGCCAATAATTACGATATGGTTGTTTTTTAAGGTTATTGGTAAAAATTCATGGTCAGGATCTTGCAGATCAATATCAATGATAGTTTGTGTATCTTGTAAATTTTCAGGGAATTTTTCTAGATGTTTTTTAATTTTGTTGCAAGCCATGAAAACAAGGGGATTAAGCAAAATAGAAAGAATCGCTCCTCCAAGAATTAAATCATGGGCATCGTTGTTTAAAAGCCCCAAGCTTAAACTTAAACCTGCAAGAATAAAAGAAAACTCTCCGATTTGAGCAAGGCTTGCAGAAATAGTCAAAGCCGTTGCATTAGAATAGCGAAAAGCTTTAACGATGAAAAAGGCAACGACCGATTTTCCTAAGATAATAATGAATAATGTTGCTAAGAGGGGGAAAAAGTGAGTCAATAGTTTTCCTGGGTCAAATAACATACCCACAGAAACAAAAAAGAGAACAGAAAACGCGTCTCGTAGTGGTAAGGATTCTTCTGCTGCACGGTGGCTTAATTCTGATTCACTCATAACCATGCCTGCAAAAAAGGCACCAAGAGAAAGAGAAACACCAAATAAATGAGCTGCTCCGAAAGCTACTCCTAATGCAATAGCAAAGACACTTAGACGAAATAACTCACGTGATCCTGATTGCGCACTCATTTTTAGTAACCATGGGATAACACGCCGCCCAATAATGAGCATAAGTGCAATAAATACAATAACTTTCAGGATAGTAAGACCCAAAATTCCCCAAATACTTAAGTCTAGCCATTGAACAAGAGGATCAAACGCTTCCTTTTTTGTATTGTTAAGGACGTTTGCTAATGATGGTATAAGGACAAGGATAAGGACCATCGCTAAATCTTCAATAATTAACCATCCAACAGCAATGCGTCCTTTTTCTGTTTCAATAAGATGGCGTTCTTGCAAGGCACGCAGCAGGATAACGGTACTTGCTATTGATAAAGCTAAACCAAAGACCAAACTACCGCTGAAGCCCCATCCCATGATTAGACCAAGGCACAAGCCTAAAAAAGTAGAAAATGCCATCTGTGCAATGGCCGCAGGGATAGCAATAGCTCTTACAGATAAAAGGTCTTTTAATGAAAAATGGAGCCCAACACCAAACATCAGCAAAATGACACCAATTTCAGCGAGTTGGTTGATAATAACGGAATCTATTCTAAAGCCACCTGTATTTGGTCCAACAATAACGCCGGCTAACAAGTATCCTACAAGTGGTGAGATACGCAAACGGCTAGCAATCATTCCTAAAAGAAATGCTAAACATAAACCTGCGACAATAGTTGTAATCAGCGGAGTATCATGGAGCATAGATTATTTACGACTTTTTATTAAAAATGAATGTGTTGAAATGATTGTAACTTTTTTATGAGAAGAAGAGGGTGGTTGTTATATAAATCGGTATAGCATTTTCATTTTAGTTTAATGTTTGTATGATTATTCCGTTCACGCCACCAATCTCCTAACAGGAGTAAAATAGGAGCGGCAATAAAGATCGAGGACGATGTTGCAATTATAATTCCAAAGACCATGGGCAATGCAAAGTTATGGACAGCACTTCCTCCCCATATAGCCATAGGCAACATAGCGAGAATTGTGGTCGCTGATGTAAAGAGACAGCGGACAAGAACTTGACTAATTGAGAAATCAATCAGTTCACGCAGTGGCATTTTTTTATAAAGGCGCATATTTTCGCGCATTCGGTCATAGACAACGACCTTATCATTTATGGAATAACCAACAATTGTTAAAAGAGCAGCGATGGCTGTTAAATTGAAATCAAATTGAAATAAAGCAAAAAAACCAATCATTTTGGTGATATCTAAGATGAGCGTTACAATTGCTCCAACTGCAAAGAACCATTCGAAGCGCAACCATATATAGAGGGACATGGCAATTGCAGCGAGAATAACAGCAGTAAAAGCAGCGGTGGCAAGCTCGCCTGAAATTTTGGGACCAACAACCTCTATCTGATCGAATGTGACATCAGGATAGATGCTTTGTACAGCTGTTTTAACCTTATCAATGACGATACTTTGTTGCGCTTCGCTGCCACTTTGCTTCTGCATGCGAATGAGCACAGTATTTGCATTATCCATATTTTGTAGAGTAACTTCACCGATATCAAGGGTAGAAAGCCTTGAACGTAAAGTTGCTAAATCTGCTGGTGCTTTGGTGGTAACAGTCATTTGGCTTCCACCAATAAAATCAATTCCGAAATTCAAGCCAGGTTTAAAAAATAGAAAAACTGAAGCAAGTGATAAAACAATAGAGACGCCAATACCAATAAAGCGTGCTTTCATAAAGCGAAAAGTGGTATTGTGTGGGATAACATTAAAATTAGACTGAAGATGCAGCGTTTTAATTTTCCATTTACGGACAACCCAAATCATCATGATGCGTACAATTGTGATATTCGTGAACATAGAAATGATAATACCAAGTAACATTGTTACAGCAAAACCGCGAACAGGACCGGTGCCAAACCAAAATAGTAAAATAGTTGCAATAATTGCGGTAACATTGGCATCAACGATAGTTGCAAAAGCGTGTTTGAATCCACGATCTAAGGCAGCAAAGGCGCTAATACCTTTTCTACTTTCTTCACGGATACGTTCATTGATGAGAATATTGGCATCAACGGCGATACCGATACCTAAAATAATACCAGCAATACCGGGGAGTGTGAGTGTCGCACCGAGGAGACTTAGAGCAGCAAATGTTAAAATAGTGTGGAGCGCTAGTGCTATATTCGCAATGATACCCCAAAACCCATAGAGAAGAAAAATAAAAACCGTAACAAGAATAAAACCAATTATGCCGGTATAAAGCCCAATTTGGATGGCGTCAGCACCAAGATTTGGACCTACAGTTCTTTCTTCAATTACCGTTAATGGTGCAGGTAAAGAACCAGCGCGGAGGAGTGCAGCCAGAGTTGATGCTTCTTTGGGGGCAAAGTTTCCTGTAATTTGACCTTGTCCATTTGGAATGACGCTATTGATGGTAGGAGCCGTCAAAACTTTGTTATCAAGAACGATTGCAAAAGGGCGGTTAATATTTTGTCGTGTTATTTCAGCGAACATTTTTGCACCAGCGGAATTCATAGTGAATGAAATAATAGATCGTCCTGGTATTTGCGGATCAAAACCTGCACGGGCATCTTTCAATACATTTCCATCTAAGGCGATTTGATTATAAATTGCATAGCGTTGTGTCTCATCAGTATATCCAGGAAGGATTGAAACACCTGCGGGTGGATTATTTATATCCACATCAGAGGGTACAAGATGAAAGGTCATCTTAGCAGTTGTTCCTAAAAGATCACGCAGCTGTTTTGGGTCTTGTAAGCCTGGCAGTTGAACCATAATACGATCGGTCCCTACTTTTTGGATGGCTGGCTCAGTAACACCAACTTGATCTATACGTCTACGGATGATTTCTAAGCTTTGTTCGATAGCATTGTTAATACGATCTTTCATACCAGCTTCAGTTAATATGATACGAATAGTTTCATTTTGAGCACTGATAGTGATATCATTGGCTGTAGTACCAAAGCTATTGTGTATGGGTGTTATCAATGTCTTCAAAGCTGAGAGTGCTTTGTCAATTTGTGATGGATCAGAAATAAGTGCAACAACACCTCCTTCGATGATACGAACACTCGCTGTACGGATTTGTTTTTCACGTAGTATGTTACGCACATTTGCTAAAATTATGTGTAATTGATCGCGTTTTAATGTTTTACTATCGACTTCAAGTAGGAGAGAAGAGCCTCCTTGAAGGTCAAGCCCAAGTGTCACACGGGTGTTAGTTAAAAATTGTGAGTTTGTAACCTGTTCTTGCGAAAATAAATTGGGCAAAGCAACGTAAATGCTGCTTAGAAGGATAAAACAATAAAGAGTAATTAACCAACTGGGTGTACGCATGATATATTCCGCTAATAGGCAATTTAATAGTTATTAAAGTTAAAGGTAGAGTTTAAGACGATAGTTGCATAATTCAAGAAAGAGGGGAGGAGCGCGTTTATTTGAAAAACATTGTGTTTGAAGGTTTCCAAGTCGTATGCAAATAGCTAGAATAATCATTAAAAATAACTTTAACGTTGGGGTGTTTTGAAAAGTACTGATAGGCAGAATAGGATCTGTGTGGGGTGTTCCAAGCTTTTTATTTCCAGTTGTTGCAACATTTAATTGGGGATGCTTGTTGTGTGGTTCAAGCGTATTTTTTTTAACTATATTACTTGCTTGTAGCTGTTTGAGCCAATAGGCGCGTGCTCCTAGATTATTTGTCAACAATACGCCAAAGCTGGACAGAAGAAGCCAAGTCGCAAAAGGGAGAAAATTTTCTTTTTTGCAATAAAAGCGCAAAAAAAGCATGCCCAAATCCCTTCTTTTTTAATCTTTATTGAGTCCATTACCGTTAGTTCTTCTCTTATTATCAGTATTATAGGATGAGGGAAAGCTTTTATAAGCTTATTCTATAAAAGTTGAAAAGATTTGCCTCATGTCATATTTTAAGAGGGGATAGGTCCCTCTTTATACATTTAAGGTAGATATGTTTGCATTTTTTAGAAAAAAATTACGCATACTTTTCTTTATTTGCGGAATTATTGTTGTATTCAGTTCTTGTGCATGGGGAGATATTGGGCCGCAAGATGCAGTCATTGAACAACCAATAACTTCTCACTCAATTGATGAAATTATTCAACAACAACAGATTATTATTAAGAATCTTGAACGTGATACGGAAACTTTAAAAAAAGATTTTGAAAATAAATTAGAAGATGAGGGTTCTTTGTCAGAATTGCGGTTGCGTGCACGAGATATCAGTAAACGTGCCATAGAAGAAGCATTTGTTTTGCGTACTCCTCTTGATGATATTAATACACTCCTTGATCAATTAACAGAGCTCCATGAAGAGCTAAAAAACTTGAAAAACTTAAGTAAGGAGCGATCTTACTTGATAGAGAAAAAAGCTAAGATTAATAGTATAGTGCTTCGTTTCGAAGCAATCTTTTTGACTGCAAATAGAATAGCCGAACTTTCTATTTCTCAATCTCGAGAGCTTTTTAAACGCACACTTACACACAGGCTTGAGTTTTCTCTCCCAATGATTAAACATCTCACCCAGAAAACCAAAGAGGCTTCATCTGATTTTCTTTTTCTGTTGAACTCTTGGTGGAACTTTTTGTTTTATTTCAAATTATTACAGCTATTTCTTTCTTTTTTGATTCCGCTTTTTATCGCTTTGGGACTTTCTTATTTTTCTCATAAGGTTCTTTCACATGTGCGCTGCCACTTTACCAAGAACAACGAGGAAGTATCTTATTTACAACGCTTATTGATCGCTTTTGTTTCTGTTCTCTTACCTTCGCTTGTGTGTGTTGTTTGCGTTTATCTTGTATTATTCTTATTTCGTGGGTTTAGTTTGGATCCAGGGAAACTCACAACAGTATTTGATATGGTAGGATGCCAAATTATATTAATCTTTTTGATAAATCGTTTAGCCGTTGTTCTTTTATCACCAAATAGGGCCCATGTGCATCTTCTCAATATTGTACCGTCGGCAGCACATCAATTGGTGATTTTACTTACTTCTTTAGGTGCAATTTTGGCATTTGATGCTGTTCTCGATAGTATTTATCAAATAGTTTCAGCCTCTCTTTCTTTGACAATTGCCAAAAGTTTCGTTGCTGTTTTTTTTGTCGCAATACTACTGTTTATTATTTCATTTGTGCCTTTACGGTTTAGACGTGGGGATTCTCAAAGTGAAGAGAGAGAGCCGCACTTTTGGCCGCTTTATATACGTATTCTTCTCATTTTATTGGGATTATTGCTGATTGTGATAGATTTTTTAGGATATGTTGCTCTGGCGCGTTTTATTATGCAGCAAATTATAATCGGTGGAGCATTTTTGGTTTTAATGTATTTGGGGATAAAAAGCGCTCAAGCAATCGGAACTAAAGGACAATTTATGAAAACGAGCGTTGGTCATATTTTAATGCAATGGTTGCATTTAGAAGAGAAAACGATGAATCAATTGGGGATTGTTATTAGTATTTTCCTCAATTTTGTTGTTGTCGTATTTTGTGTAATGCCAATCGTTGCACAGTTTGGATTTTCGTACTCTGATTTCAGAACAGTGATGTGGCAGTTGATGACTGGTTTTCAAATTGGAAATGTGTCTATTTCTTTAATTTCTATTGTAACAGGAATTGTTGTTTTCTTCTTCTGTTTTTTTTGCATTCGTCAATTTATCGGTTGGCTGGATGGTACTGTATTGGCGCATGGTGAATTCGATTCTGGTGTGCGTAATTCTATCAAAACGGTTATAAATTATTGCGGTGTTGTCGTGTCAGCTTTGATAGGGCTGTCAATGGCAGGTTTAGATCTGAAAAATTTTGCGCTTATTGCTGGTGGGCTTTCGCTTGGTATAGGCTTTGGATTGCAAAATATTGTTCAAAACTTTGTTTCTGGGCTGATTATTTTGGTTGGAAGACCATTTAAACTAGGAGATTATGTAGAATCTGGATCAGTGGGTGGTATTGTAAAACGTATTAATGTGCGTGCAACGGAACTTGAAACATTTCAGCGCAAGACGATTATTATTCCTAATTCAAGTCTTATCAATAATAATGTCAGTAACTGGACTCGGCGTAGTAAAATGGGGCGTATTGATATCCCTGTTACTGTGTCCTCAAATCTTGCTCCAGATCGTGTTGTTGAAATTTTGTTAGAGATTGCTTCTGCAACAGAAGGGGTTTTAAAAAATCCTGCACCACAAGTGAGTTTTACGGCATTTGATAGTAAGAAATTTTCATTTAATTTGGCTATCTATGTGCCTAATATTACCGCGCCTTCTAAGGTGACTAATACTCTTCGCTTTGTATTATATAAGCGTTTTCTTGAGGAAGGAATTCTAGAATGCTAAAATGTTTTCACGTTTTTATGGTGGTCGCACTGTTGGATATTTGGGCTGTGACAGCTTTTGCAGCGACTGTGAAAAATACTGATTCAAAGAAACAATCTCTCATCATTGTTGAAGAGAGTATACCTTTAAATATTTTGTTGAATACTCATCAAACAGTTACAATTTGTATGAAGGGGTGTTTTATTACTTTTCCTAATAAAGACCGTTTTGCAATAATGGCAGAAGATCATATAGAAATCAACAAAGGTAGAGCCATTTTTAAATAAAATGGCTTCAGGTTTTTGTTATTCGGTAAAATATAAAGAGGGGAAAAGGTATGATTTTAATATGAGATTGCACATCGGGTAAGTGAGATAGACAGACTTTTTTATGTGCAAAATTTGGAATATGTGTTTTCAGGATGCTGGTTTTTCAACATTTCTGAAAATAACTAATTGGAATAAAATCAGTTTTGTAGTTTTGATACGACAGTTTGAATGAGGAGAGTATAACAGTTTTATTTTTGAAAAGAAAAGATCACAGCTATTTTAGCCAAATTTTATATTTATAATATTGATAATGTATAAATATTAAAAAATTATTTGCTAATCTTCAATTTTTATGTAACTATATAAAAGTATATATGATTTTGCAGTGTAAAATTTTAATCACTTTGTTTTTTTAATGTAATTTTTGATTATATTTGAATAATAGTAGTGGGGTATAATTTTATGAATACAAAATTTATAACAGCATCCGTTTTTATTTTTGTTTCAGCTTCTATGGTTCAGGCCGCGGATGTGGTTGTTTCTGAGCCGCCAGAACATGTTGCTTCGTCAGTTGTTGTTTCTCCACCTTTTTCTTGGGTAGGATTTTATTTTGGAGGCCAAGTTGGTGGTTTTTCAAGTAAACTTTCTGCAACTACTCGTGATGGGGATATTCCTCTTTTTCCTCATGAAAGAAGTAAAAATAAAAAGTGGGTGCCATTTGAGAAGAAATATTTACCTGAACTCTCTGGTTTTGTAGGTGGTTTTTATTTAGGTGCCAATATGGATCTTGGCAATAATTTTATCTTGGGTATTGATACAGACATACTTCTTTCTGGTCGAAAAAATACAAAAACTACAGTTCACTATGATGATTCTGGTGAAGTTAGAGGTAAAAAGCTCTCAGAGGAAGAAACGGATTCAGAGGAGGGAAGAGAAGATTCTCAATCAACTATGAAAAATTACAGAGAAGCAGGAAGAATAGAAAAGAACAGCGTAACTTTTGTCCACAAATTAAAAGAGAAATGGGTTGGTGGCACACGGATGCGTATTGGTTTTGCTGCTGATCGTATTATGCCGTATATCTCTGGTGGTTTTGCTTATGGACAATTTCAAGATATTATGTCGACATCTATTACTGGAACAGAGCCCTTTAATGCTATATCAGATGATACAAAGATGATGATTGGTTATACTCTTGGTGGTGGTGTTGACTTTGCAATGGCAGATAATGTTATTTTGCGTGCGGAATACCGTTATTCAGATTTTGGTAAAAAGAAATTCAAAGACGAGATTGAGCTTAATTACAAGACAAATGATTTTCGTATTGGTGTAGCTTATAAATTTTAATTTTGCGCGCTTAAATTAGCTCTCAGGGGTTCTGTCTTTGATGGAACCTTTATTTGTTATTCTGTAAAATGTTATCTTTTGTGATGGAAAGGAAGCCCTTAATTTTCAATGTTTGTGGTGAAGTAGGAATAACTATGAGATTTCCATTTTTTTGAATGAAAGCTTTCAAGATTATTGGCATTACTAAAATGCATGCTCAAAAAGAAGTTATGATTCGCAATCAAGACCGTTAAGTGCTGTTTGGTAGTGTATAATGGTGTAAAAAAAGATAGTTTAGGTTTTTACATTCTAATAAACTGTTGGAAAATAATCGGGAATCCGTATACTGTGGTGCGGACGGCGGGCACCATTTGTGCACCAATCTTTTCTTCCCTTAGAACTCTCTACAATATCACCTGATAGCGCGGTTTATCTTTTTTATATTTAATAACTAATTGTTTTTATTTTATTTTATTTATTAAATTGCCTTTTGTATATAATCTTGGTACCAGATGAAAGCGCTCCAAGCGCGATTCAAAAGATGGTTTTTAAAAGGTGGTTCGAAGAATAAGAACACGTGATAGACTATCTGTCTTATCTGTAAAAAATCTATCTAAAGGCAAATATGCTGACAGAGCTGGTTTATGGCTTATCAAAACTGCACCAGATCAAGGACGATGGGTTTTTAGGTTTGACCTCAATAAAAGACGACGAGAAATGGGATTGGGCTCTTGTAGCAATGTATCTTTAAAAGAAGCACGGTTCAAGGCTTCAGCTTGTCGTGATCTTTTGGATCAAGGAATTGATCCAATTCACCAAAAACAAAAAGAAAATTTGCGTCGGGCAGGGGGTGGTATTTCTTTACGAGAAATTGTCTCAAGTGCTTTTGAAGCGAAAAAAAACGAATTGAAAAATGAAGGAAAAGCAGCAAGGTGGTTAACACCTCTTGAGTTACATGTTTTTCCTAAACTTGGTGATATGCCAATCACTGAACTGACGCAAGTTGATATAAAAGGATGCATTTCTCCCATTTGGAAGACAAAAAACGAAACAGCAAGTAAAGCTCTATCTCGCTTGAATATAGCTATAAAACATGCGGCGGCACTTGGTATAGATGTGGATATGCAATTGATACCAAAAGCAAAAGCTTTATTAGAAAAGTTTATTCAAAATACCCAAAATATTCCAGCAATGCCATGGGAAGAAGTGCCTAAGTTTTTTCAATCTTTAAATGATGAGCTTGTATCAAATCTAGCTTTAAAACTTCTTATTTTGACGGGTGTTCGTTCTACGCCAATTAGGCATATTCGGTCAGAAGAGATTTATGGATCAATATGGATTATTCCAAAAGAAAATATGAAGGGGATTGTTGGAAAGGTTTCTGATTTTCGTGTGCCGCTTACAGCTGAAGCGCTTGCTGTTATTGAAAAAGCAAAAAAAATAGAAAAAAATGGTTTTTTATTTTCAGGGAGTTCTGGAAAGCCTATATCTGATGTAACACTTTCTAAATTCATGAAAGACAAAGGTTTTAATTACAGACCTCATGGTTTTCGTTCAAGCTTACGGGATTGGATAGCAGAGACAACGTCAACACCATTTGAAATTGCAGAATTTGTTCTTGCGCATTCAGTTGGTAGTTCAGTGACGAAAGCTTATATGCGAACGGATTTTTTAGAGCAACGCCGTGTCCTCTTAGAACAATGGGCGTCTTTTATATCAGGAGCTTCTTGATAATATGTCTATTGTCGAGTCAGGTATCTAAGAAATACTTAAGCGATTAGCGGATAGATTACGATATAATCTCTCTTTCCCCGCTTTTAAAGCGGGGAGGGGATAAAGCTTTCAGTTTTTGGTTAGCCACTATTTTAAATGTACAAAGCTATTATTGATAGCCTCCATGAGATGAGCAAAATTAAGAAACCATTTTCTAAAGGATTTCGCGCGTCTCAGAGTATGTTTAGAGTCGGATATTTGGTTTTTGTGTAAAAATATTTCCTACAGCATCTATAAGACGTGAAAAATCAAGCGCTAATAAGAGTATAATGAGTACAATCCATTTTGTATAACGCGACATCACTTTTACACTTTTATAGGTCATGATGATTTCTTGAAGCATTTCTTTTTCTGCTTCTGTGAGTTCTATATTGTCTTGTGTTTTTTTTCTAGCCATGTTTCCACCCACACAAGCGTTCACCTTGTTTATTGTGCTTTAAGATCTCTCTTGCTAAGTTTGAACTGATGGCGTTCAGATCTTGCTTGTCTAAATAAATTGGCAACCAGCCGACACAAGAAGAAGCGTATTTATTTGTTGCGCAACCAGTCAGAGAGAGCAGCACGCACATCAGCATCACTTTTTTGATTAATTTCATTTTCCACCTCCAGTCGTGTTGTTGCTGCTTTTAAAGCCTTTTCTGTTTGTTTTTGCTGTTCTGCTTTTTTTCCAAGAGTAAAAGCTCTAGCTAATGCAATAAAAAAAGCGGCTAAAGCCGCAACTGTTAGCATCAAATTTCTTTTCATCCATAAGATCAAAAGAAAATACCAGCACATGCGGCTAAAACCATAATGGCGGCTAGTGCCCATTGGATGGGACCATTGCCTGCTAACAAACCGCCAAGACCTGAAAAAGAACCAATGATTGGTGCAAGGGCTTCTGCTTTGAAAATCCCCGTTGGTGCTTTTGTTTCTACTGTTTGATAATTGGAGGAAACATAAGCCCCTTTCGCCCATAGCCCTGCTTCTGCTGCACGTCGGTGTGCGAGACCTTGAAGACACTTACCGCTTGCTTTGGTCCATTTTTGTAATTCGAAGGGGACTGCTTCATATTCACCTTGATTGAGCTTTTTTAACAGTGTCGAGTTACAAAAAGCTGTTGTACCTACATTATAACAAAAGGACACTAATGCTGCGAATTGTTCATTTGTTAATGAAACTGTAACAGCGCGTTCCACGGCATTTTCAAATTGTTGCAAATCTTGGCAAAGCAGTTCTTCTGCTTGCTTTTCCGTGATTGTCATACCTTTGTGAACAAAAGGTTTTCCAGCACTGTTTGTGTGTCCATAGCCGATTGTCCATATACCAATGGCATCTTTATAGGCATTCAAACGCAAGCCTTCCCATTGTTTTATGAGTGCTAGCCCTTCTGATGATATTTTTCGCATATGCTTCTCCATAAAAAAATCCCCACATAAGGCGGGGATGCGTGAAAATCTAAAGTTGATATCTTTCCTGTCCGAAAGGACAGCTTATTAAAACCTATGTAGCTTTTTTGTTGGAACAAAAAAATGTCTTTGACATTATCTATTATGTAGTATATAAGCTACAAATGTTTATTGTCAAAAAAACACTATATTTTACAGAGTGGCTAGATTCTTTAAAAGACAGACAAGCGCAAAAGAAAGTTGCTGCACGTATTTTTCGCCTTGAATATGGACTTCTAGGAGATGTGAAATATTTCCGTGGTATCGGTGAATTAAAAATAAATCATGGACCAGGCTATCGTGTTTATTTTTTTAAACAAGGAAAAGAGATTATTTTATTACTTAATGGCGGCGATAAATCTACTCAGCAGAAGGATATTGAAAAAGCCCTTCAATTAGTAAAGGAAATAAAAAATGGAAATTACTAAATTTGATGTAAGTGAATATTTTAACACGCCTGAAGACTTTCAGATCTTATTGCAGGATGCTTTAGAAACTAAAAATAGTGGCTATATTGCACATGTATTAGGTATTATTGCGCGTAAACAAGGAATGACAGCTGTTTCTCAAGAGACAGGTTTAAATCGCGAATCCCTTTATCGTTCTTTAAGTGACAAGGGTGACCCACGACTTTCCACTTTTCTCAGTGTTTTGAAGGCGTTAGATTTGCAAATTAGCTTAACACCTGCCAAAAATAATTGTAAGGAACAGACAGTTTTAGAAGAAGCATCTTGACCACCTCCCCACTTTTGAGAACAGGGAGGGGAGTTGTGTTTTTAAAGTTAAGCAACCTTTTTAATGGGGTGCTCCAAACTTGGTTCGTAAGCTTGCAACAAAGAATCCATGCTATGCGGTAGTTCTGAAGCTCCAAAATCTGTCAAAATTGCCAAGATTTTTGTAATATTGGGCACGTCATCTTGAAGCTTTAAAACCAGAGCATCTACGATCGATTCCATAACCTCAACTATAGCATTGCAGTCCTCATCTCCAATGCCTCGATGGTTAGAAAGCTTAAACAAAGCCATCCACAAATCGCATAAGAAGTCAACACTGCTATTCATTGCACACCTCCATGGATTTGCTCTCTCAAACATGCCAATCCTTTTGGTGTGATTTTAGTTGAAGGAAGCACCTTATCTGTTCCATCCGGTCTTTGAATGGTGATAGCAGGACAATCCATGAATCCTTTCTTGATCTTATCTTGATAAGGTAACAAAGGAGCCCCTGGAGCCCGTCGATAAACCCAATCATGTTTACGCAAATAATCGGTTAAATCCTTTAGTCGTACCTCTAACATCTTTGCTGCTTCAATAAGACCGAACAAACCATCAGAACGTTTTAAACCATCCAAAGCTTTTGCTTTTGGTGCTAATTCTGCAATGACATGATCTTTCTGTTCGATTTGATTTTGTAAGTGATTCAAGACACCAAGCAACGCTTCGGGTTTGGAGTAGTCAACTTGTGGGGTTGCTACTTGTTTTAAAAGCCGTTCACATTTGGTAAAATATTGACGTGCCTCATGCCCTTTGTCATTACGCTCTATCATTGAAAGGTGTTTAGCCATGTCTAATGTGATGTGGTATTCTTTTACCTTTCCACCGCTTACTAAATTTTTAGTAAGCGTTATAAAGTTTATATTTTCCTGAAATTTACATTCTTTAATGCGATTTTTAATCCAATCATTAAAGCAAGCTTTTATTTCTAAAAACGTATGTAAATCACGTGCGTTAACAGTTTGGACAGTTTCCTGATCAATAATCTGCTCTGATATTTCTATAAGTGTGTTCATAAAGAACTCCTTGTAGTTAGACGTTTTTCATTGACACTCTAAAAAGAGTGCCGGGTGCTGAAAAACACGGCTACAAGTCCGTCGTTACACTTTCCCCGTGAGGGTATTGTATAGCATAACCACACCCGACAATATTATTATACGCATGTAGCATATAACGAGTCAAAGTCTTAAATGTACAGAAGACTGATTATTTCGGTAACCAATCCGCTTGTAGTTTTAAAGGTGTTTTTCAGGCACCTGATTCGATTATTCATATTGTCGCCACATTGTCAAGTGGCAATGTAATGTTTTTATAAAAGTAATTAGTCAAATCCTTAGGTCGTACCTCTAAGATCTTTGCTGCTTTTATCAAACCGAACAGACCATAAGAACGCTTTAAACCATCAAGTGCTTTTGCCTTTGGTTCTAATTTAGCAATGATATTGTCTTTCCGCTCGTTTTCATCTTTTAAATGCGTTAAGACACCAAGCATTACTGCTGGATGGAGTAGTCGATCGATTGAACATAGGATTGCTTTATCTCGCCCCTACGCCACGCAACAAATAACTTAATAAGCATATAACGGACTTGAGAAGATTTTTCTGTATTCGATAATGTCGCAATCAATAACGCCTGCTCTTCGTTAAGCCAATATTCTGTTACGTTATTGCCCTTTATTACGTGCGCCACAGTGGCGAACCTCCCAAACCGTTCTATTTCTTGCATATTTCTTGTAATTAATTTTCTAACGTCACGTGTACGAACAAACCCTAATTTTTCTGCTAAGTCCACATCGCGAACACGAGGCTCGTTTTCGACTTCTCGTAATTTGATTAATTTGTCTTTATTGATAGGTAAGTATGTGCTATTATTCATTGTAATTGACCTCTTTCAGGTTAGTTAGATGTAAAGCGTTAGAGAGAGTTTTTGCGGACTTATGCTCTAACGCTTTTTCTTTTTTGAGAATGTTAATTATTTCAGATGAAAGAGAGCGATCATTCTCAGTCGCCCGATTAAACAACCACTCCTTTAATGTATGTGGCATATTTATTTTATATTGGATCGTTTTCATTTTACCTCCATATGCACATATTTAGTACCATAAAGGTACCTTGTGTCAAGTGTATTTTAGGTATATTTTAGGTGCATGACAAAAAAAGATCGTGTGCAATTTAAATTTCTCATTCCAATTGAACTGAAAAATCAATTGGAAGAGCTTGCTGAAGCAAATCATCGTAGCCTTACGGGTGAAATTCTTGCTCGTTTAGAAGATTCTGTCCGCACTACCGTTACATTAAATCACCTACTGGCAATGAATTCAGAAGATCTCAAAAAGCTCCTTGAACAACCACTCGTGAATAAAAAACAATAAGATGCCACACATAGCCCCCTCAGAACGCTTTAAGCCTTCAAGTGCTTTTGCTTTGGGTGCTAATTCGGCAATAGCATGATCTTTCTGCTTGCTTTTCAGTGATTGTCATACCTTCGTAAACAAAAGGTTTTCCAGCAGTGTTTGTATGTCCATAACCA
>NZ_LR736314.1:13237-20085 GCF_902652675.1 Bartonella refiksaydamii | reverse complement strand
GTTTTTTGACCGAACACCACGGAAAATTTGCCATGTCCCATGGATAATCGATTTGATCCCAGCTTAATTCCTCATCCCCATCATCTATCCAATTGCCAATAAGCTTGCCTTCTTCTCTTAAGAGAACGTGCTCTATCTCTGTCGTGCGTCCAAAGGAAAACAAAGCATTCCCAGCTGTTAAGCGTACACCGCTTTCATACTCCAACATGCTGTTATCAAGCCGTGACATATTGCATTCAACAGCTTGCACATCATAACCCATGACACCACGGCGAAAATCAGAGCGCAGACTTTTGGAAAGGTCTGTGATTGCTTCAATGGCTTCAAGGCTTTTGCGTTCAGGCAACTGATCAAAATCAAGTTGAAAGGAGTTCCACCATACCCGCCCCGTCCATGCAGGCATAAAGTGTGCTGTAATCCGGAGCCATGCAAGACCCATCTCTATTGCCGCAAGAGAACCGCGAATATTTTGCCATGCAAGACCCTGATCAATCAAATCATAAAGGTTAGAAAAATAAGGGCTTAATTCTTGTAAGCCATATTCGTCTATTAAAAAGGGCAACCAAGAAGGCGGACGCGTAATAAATTTCGCACGGGGTATTTCTTCGAGTGCCGTTTTAACGTGAGGCTCAAAAGCCATTGCTTCTGCAAAACAACATTCAAATAAGCTAGAATTTGGAGGCAAAAGGGAGGAGATCATCAATAAGCGCGCCCCCGTTCAGACAAGACAATATTCCCTAGTGCAACCGCTTCATCCGGTGCGACCAAAATATCCTCACAAGGTTGCGTTATGTTCACATGGTGAACGCCCTCAACCATCAAGCGGCTTAGTATCCAACTTAAAGACAGATCACGCCCAAGCCTTTGCGCACGCGCCCATTCTGCTGTTAAATTCTGCTCCGCTCTTTCCAAAACAAAAGATCCTTCATCCGGTAACAACCAAAAATCAGCAGAAATATCGATCATCCGCTGCGCTGCACTTTTTACAAGGATGTTGTCATTGGTCATTTTAACATGGGGCGCATCAAGGGCTGCTTGCACCTTGGCAATTAAAGCCTCATCAGCCACCCCTGAAGGGCTATCACTAAAAAGCGCAACATAAATAAGTGGGCTTTTGCCTAAACGATAAACAAAAGCATCTTTGACATGGATATCGCTTGAGAGGGCAAAATATTGATACCGTGGTGTTGTGCCGCCTGTGGAATGTCCTTGACGACTTAAACGAATACGGCGGCGCAAACGCGCATCATCTTCATCCAAAAGGCGCGTGACCCCATGAAAATCCCCCAAATGGTCTAAACTTGTTCCATGGGCAAATGTGAGTAAATTATCCCGCGCCACTTCATTCATCCGCTGGCGCAACAGCAACTCTTCATAAGCGGCCGCTTGTAATTGAATGACTACCGGATCATAAGCCGTCTTTTCCACATTATAAGGAATATGATGCGCTGCAAAAAGCTCAGTTAAACGCGTGATCTTTTGCTCTAAAATTGCTTCAACAGAAAGCTCTTCAATAATTTGTGGGAGGGATAAAGGTTCAAACTCTGTCATCACCAACCTCTAAATTGATGCTCATTGGCTCTTTGTGTGACCAATCCCCCAAATGCCCATCGGGATAAAAAACACCGGTTAAAACAAAATGAAAAGTGCCTTCACGCGTTGCTTTTGTCAGATCAATCCTCTGCAACGAAAACCCAGGCTCTCCACACTCTGGATCATCCAAAGCTTCAACGATTTCTTGATAAAGCTGCATCATCGTCGCAGGATCAGCATTGGCGTCTTGGAATGCTCCAACATCACATCCATAATGACGACGCAAAACCCGTGTCCCAATCCTTGTCGTCAGACATTTACGCAGTGACTGTTGGCAATGGTCCCAACCATATAAAAGAGAGCCATCCTTTTCGCTCATCCCGCACCGCATGCTTTAAGCACCCTTCGTTGTCTTTGTGGAAGAAACAGTCGGGGCCGCAGAAACAACAGGTGCTGGTTTTTCAGCAATCTGACCAAGCAGCAAGGGATATTTAGCTGCTTCCTCACTTAAACAAATTTCTTCACCTTTGCCCGGTGAACGCTTGCCTGCAACAAAATCGGCATTGGTTAAAATAACATAACTGTTCTCACGCATGATAAACTCCTTTAAAGGGGGCTAGAGGTTGTGGAGGGACCCATTTTGACCCCACCGTGTTTGTGGCTTGCGCCAACAGATTTTTGATTGTGCTGTAAATCTTCCGCTTGAATCTGCACACTGCCCGTTAATTCAACACGGGTTGATTGATGAGAAAGCACCAAACCTTGGCTACTCAAATGAATTTTGTTTTCCCCATGGGAGAGAATGAGTTCATCTTTTGTGATGCGCAAAGCGCCACCCGCATAACACAGAGCAAATTCTTGGAAAGAGCGTGCGGGGTTAGGTGCATCCTCACTATAACTATCGCGCACCACCAGAGAAGCAGAACCAATTGCGCCATGGGGATTTAACAACCGCACCGGATCACCAACATGGAGAGGCATATTGCTTGAAAGAGCGCCAGAAGCTTCTTGCGCTTGGAGCCAAGGCGATAAAACCGCTTGTCCATTGGAACCCTGTTCGGAAAGTTTCACCCGCACCCTATGACCATCAACTTCTGCAACCCGCCCAATCATGTGCTGGTTGGCAAGACAGCGTTCAAGCGCATCAAGACGCTTCATTATTTGCCGAAAGGTGTCGCTCAAAAGATGCGCATCATTCATGCTCCCACCTCATTGTCTAAAGAGATTAACCCAGCTTTGAGTTGTCCTTCATCACAAAAAATATCTCGTCCCAACTGATGCAAATCTTGGTGCCATTCCACCACGCTTATCGATACACCGCGCTGCTTAATCGCCGCAGAGACAATCGGTTCAATTTGCACCTCCCGCGGGGCGCTCAAATGCGTTAGTCCCCACAATTGCCCGCTATGACAAAGCACCGCAATGGCTTCTGCCAAAAGCCAACTGGAAACATCACGCTCTTTGCCCGTGGTGATAATAAAAGCCCCTAAATGAAGATCCGCACTCATGTGCCCACTTGCTACAGGACTCAAACGGCTTTCTAACACTGCAACGCGTATGGCTGGTGCCACAAGCATCTGTGTCTCAAGCTCTTCCAAATTAAAGCGCCCAAATTGACAGCCGCAATCGCGCACATCCGGCAAAGCGCTTTTAAGACTCCTTATCACCGCCTCACGAAACGCATTAATGCGCCCTGCTTGCTTGACTGTTTGACTCATGAAAAGACCCTTTCCAGCCAATCTTCTGCCGCTTTGACAATTTCCACTTTATTGCGCTCTGAAAGCCCCAAATAAGGGCGCGCGGGCATGGTCACTTGGCGCACACAAACAAAGCGATGTGCATTGCCGCTTGTGAGACAAAAACGAAGGGTGCTAGCATTTTTCGGACGAATAACCCCACCCAATTGATGAATCCGCGCATAAACCAACCCAGAGCCCACAATCACCTGTTCTGGTGATGCTTTCATATCAATGGAGCGTGAAAGTGCCCCACTGGCAAAAAGAATGGAGGTGCGAGCATGATTGTTTTCCCACTTCTCTCCTTGAGGAGAGGTTTTTTCGCTTTGAATCCGCCGCCTTGTGCTTTCTTGGATAAGACGCCCAACCCCTTGTGCCAAAGTCCCCATCGAGCTATCAGCGCCCTTTTGTAAAAAGGATAAAGCCGCTTCAAGCCCCATCTCTTTAATCTCAATATGGGTTGAAACAGACATATTACCTTCCCATCAAACGCGGCTTGGCATGAAAAAAAGCCCCATCACGCACGGGGCCATCTTCGCTCATAATTTTAGGTTCATCGACCCCCAAACCCGCTTTGCCTTCCGCAATGCGTTTCAAGAGTTCAACCGCCTGTTTGTAACGATCTTCAATGGTCGTGGTCAGTGCCGTATGGCGTATGGCTAAATTATAAACAGCAATATTGACACAGATCATACCCAGAGCCGCCGGCTGTCCAGCAATCGGGACCACGTAGCGATGAGACAAATGCACATCAATCTCACCGCTTGCCTGTTCGAGCGCGCGGGCAATGGCTTGCTCTGAAAAAACTGGATCAGAATTCTCATCCATCCCACATAAGTCATCCAAGAAGTCATCACCCCAGAGCTCTTCAATCAATGTTTTGCTTGCATAAGCCATATTTCAAAGTTTCCCTTAGACAACTTCTTGCAATAAAACGCCGGCATCTTTTGCTGCCACCAATTCGCACACACGTTCCCCCACACGCACCCGTTTACCGCCTGACAAGCCGATATCTGGATCTTGGATCACCCCTGATAAACGTTCACCCAATTGGGCGCTAAAACCCCAACTGATGACCGATCCATCCGCCTGTTGTTTGGTAGGATCAATATAAAGCAGTGCAATCTTATTGCCCCAGACACGTGCCAATTGCGCCGAACGCCCTTTGCGGGCCAAATTCACTTGCGATTCACCAATGAGTAAACGTTCAGGGTGTATTTCCATCAGATCAGCAAATTGCGCCTTGGTGACAAAACCATCAGCAGTGCCCCCCCCTTTAACGGCTTTAATGATTTTAGGATGGCGTTTGAGTTTTGACCAAACAACTTTGCCCATCACAATGGTGTTGGGCGTATAGACGAGAGCTTTATCCATCGCCTCATCTAAAGTGGCATAAGGATCAGATTTCTCATAATCGCTAAATTTATTTTCTCCTTTGAGAGTAATCACCCGCTCTGGTGCGTAATTTTCACTCTTTTGCACAAGAGCTGCAACACGCACTTCACGCCCCAATTCCAGCAAATTGGCAAGTCCCTCTACAGCTGTCTTTTCGGGGTTATAACGAGAGCGCCGCTCCGCCCGTGCACGTGCCGCTGCTTCAATATCTGAATTGGGAATCAAATCATCAAGTCCGTAATCTTTGACACTGGCTTCCCGTTCAAAGGCAGAAAATTCCACCACATTCGGTCGCCCTTTCCGCCCTATCTCAAGTTCAGGCACGGTAAAATTTTCCGCTAAGGGAAATTCACTATATTTAAATACCTCACTTAAAACACAAACGCGTGGCAAAACTTTATCGCCAATAAGAGAACCTGCTGGATTACGATAACCAATAGCAATGGCGGTGAGTGTTGGATCAATGGGAAAAGGTCTGTTCATTTTAAGCCTCGATTAATTCATTTTAAAAGAAATAACATCACCAGCAGAACCATCACTCATGGCAATACCAATGGTGCGATCTGCTGCTTCTGCCTTAATGGCGTGCCCCTTTGGGTCAGAGGTCAAAAAATCACCAAAGGAAACATTGCCCCCACAAACCACTTCGCCCCAACCACATTGGCCAACATCAATCATCTCACCAGCCTTTGCGCCAAGAGAGCCAGCAGTCCCTAATAATTTATCACCCTTACCAGAAGCCGTTGCCACCGAACCATCGGTGCGCGCCGCAACAATGCAATAAGGTGAGATCACATCGGTGGCGCGAAAAGATTTAATCAAAATCATCGTACTCATGATTGGCGCTCCTTTTGTTCGCAAATATAATCAACCGCTTGGCTAATGGTGATGTCGAAGCCTTTTTTCTTCTGCTCTTCTTGATAATGGCGTGCCGCAACAGCAACCTCTTCTGGAGCAAGCTTTTGTTCTTGCACCAAAGCACACGCCTCTAAAGGGCTTGTTGAGGCAAGCGCCGGCAATTTCTCGACCAAATTTTTAAAATGCTCGATGCCCCCTTTAAGGCTACACAATGCACGATATTCCTCGCGGACAGCGGGCAAAATCTTGCCCTCTTCAATTGCCTTGTCTAAAAGACTCTCAATGGCACTGTTTTTTTGCTCTTCTTGCAAAAGCGCTAAATCCTCTCGCGCTTTTGTTAATTGGGTGCAAAGTTCCACGCGTTCCTTTTCGCGCGCTTTAAGCGTTGCTAAAACCTCATCCGCTTTAGCATCTTCTGCCAGCGATAGTGCACTGGCAATGGCTGTCAAATCCATCATTTTCTCCGTCAAAGTTATAGGGGAAGGCTGTTCACGGCTTAAAGCCGTCATGACAAGGGCTGGACGATTGACCAGTCCTGCACCTGCTAAATGCAAAATTTCACCTTTCTTCGAATGGCGAAACTCAGGCGAAAGATAGCGATATTCTCGGGCAATAATTTTTTTGGTAGCCATATCGGTCCATTTAACACGCCCCCAAATCGCACCATCCCGCTCTGCTAATTCTTCAATCCAGCCACTGGCAGGTGCTTCTAAACCATTTCTCGCACGGTGATGTTGCCCATGCTCATAGTCAATCACAAGCGGTCCTTTATTGGCTGCAAAGGCTTTTAAAATCGTTTGCGGGTTATAATGCCATTCTCGTCCATCACGTGCCTTCACATGGGGCGCTTTGGGCAAAAGCTCTACCCATTCAGGCGCTTGGCTAACGGTGGCGTCTTCACATGAAATGTCTTGGCATAAAACGTCTGGACAAAGATCTATTAACGCGGCATGAAATATCTCAGCATGTTCATCTTCGTCATTTTCGTGAAATTCTTGTTCCATCATTGCCTATTGCTTTACAATTGTCATTGGCAATACAATGCATGAAACTTACTCCCACTATAAGTCTGACACTGTCAGTCAAAAGAGCATTTCTCAAAAAAGCACTCTTTTCCCTATTATTCTCCTTGTAAGAAAAACCTCCGTGCCAAACCATCCCATAAAATCGTTTTCAAAGGCACTTCAAAGGCGATAGAGCGCCGTTGTGAAGTGAGAGGTACAATTTATCGTCTTATACAAAAGAAGCCTCTCTCGAGCCATTTTTTTAAAGATTGCTTTTAAACTGTTAAACTGTTACTTCTATCCACGAGGCGTGAGCCAGTTA
>NZ_LR736314.1:0-13140 GCF_902652675.1 Bartonella refiksaydamii | reverse complement strand
AGATTGCTTTTAAACTGTTAAACTGTTACTTCTATCCACGAGGCGTGAGCCAGTTATACCAGGACGGTTTTACCGGATCTGCGAGGAGTTGACCGCCCTCCACGCCTTCTCATTTTCCTCGCCTCTTTTCCGTTAAGAACACAAGACTTTCTTCCTGTTGTTTTCTTTACAACAACCTCTCGCCCTTTTTTTCAGCCGCATCCAATAAGCGTTCAATTTCTCTAGAGCTTTTTTTATGCATGGAGGTCAACCACCATTCTTGTTTGCTTGCCACAAA
Source organism: Bartonella refiksaydamii (assembly GCF_902652675.1). Taxonomy (NCBI): domain Bacteria; kingdom Pseudomonadati; phylum Pseudomonadota; class Alphaproteobacteria; order Hyphomicrobiales; family Bartonellaceae; genus Bartonella; species Bartonella refiksaydamii. Next base: position 12,863 of record NZ_LR736314.1, on the reverse strand, counting down.
TTTAACCGCTAAGCGCCACCATACCCCATCATTTTCACCCAAAAACACAACGCTCGGTACACCTTTTCGCCTGATAATTCCATGGGGGCGGATGAGTGTTTGAATGGCGCCTCGAAAATCCTCCAAGTGAAGAGCTCGCACTTGATGCTCTAACAAAATATGTTTCACACTGTCTGAGGATAAGCGAATAAGAGAATTCTCCGCTGCAAAAACATCACCCACCTTTTGTGGTATAGGTGCAATGGGTATAAACCCACGCGGCATATGCCCTTCAAACATGGCTTCCAAAAGCGGTGAGCCTACAATATCTTCAATGGCAATACGCTTGCCATTGTCCCCCATCACAGAGACTTTATCACTTAAAAAACTGCTTAAATTTTGCGCCCGATGTTTCCCAGGGTTCAAATGCCATCCAGGATCAATCCCCTTTGGTATCTTTTCAACTTGTCCCGTTCGCTTATTGTGCCAAACCTTCTGTTCCACTTGAAGTGGCTCCGCCCCCTTTTCATAGCCTAAATCTTCTGCTTCATAACGGCTTACCTGCCGTACACTGCATTTACACCGCCAGCCATTTGGTGGATAAAGCCAATCCCAAACCGGATCATCAACGGGTGCGGTAAATCCCACCCAACTTTCATGTTCTAAACGCTTATGTTCTGAACTGGACAAAGCATAGGTGAGATAGGGCAAAAATTCTTTATTATGTTGCGTACGCTCCCATTCACCTGCCGCATGGGCACTCATGGTATTAGCCCAATAGACCGTTTCTAAACGCCGTGGGCTGCCCAATTGCACCACGCTCTTTTCACCAGTTTTGGGATCAATGCTGGTCTTTTTCCCCCACCAACCCTTTTCCTGTAAAATCGGCATCAAATTTTTTTGAAAGTCTTGAAAAGGAACTTGATGTTTTATTGCCTCTCCAACCGCTCGCTTAAAATCATCCAAAATGTCATAGCCCACCGATTTTGCTACCGTAAAGGAAAAAGCATGTTCTTCTGGTGCCACATCACGCCAATCAAAACTTGGAAAAAGTGCCTTGGCTTCAAAATAACGGGTGACCTCTTTGGGAGCAGTTTTAAAAAGTTCCTCAGCCATGATACCCAAGCCCACGTGCAATCATTTGTACCTTTGCCAAGCGCGCTGCTAATGCGTGATGATCCATTTCGCCTAGCAATTCATCCAAGCCTTTGAGGATATCCTCATAACTTTTTGCTTCTCTTACAAGCTTTTTAAAAGGCTCTAAAAGGGGTTCTAAATCCTCTTCCCAGTCACTTAAAGCTTCTTCAGAAAGGCGGTCCAATTCGTCGTGATGTTTCCCACCCTGCTCTTTTCCACCCTTTCTCTCTCTTGTCACAGAAACATCAAAAGCACCCCCACAATCAGCACAAACATGAGCCTTTTGTTTACCCTCACCATCCTCTTGTCCCCTCTCATCATCAGGCGCATTATCAGGAGCCTTTAAAACATCTTCTCCCTTTTTTGGTTGCGAAAAACCAATCTTATTGCGCACCTCTTGCGCACCAACACGCAAACCCAAGGGCACGAGTTTTTCCAGCGCATCGCTAATGGCTTTAATATCTTCATTTTCAGAAATCGGCCAATAGACAAGGGGGATGCGCTCTTGGCGCCCAAAATTAATCTCAACAAAAGGCGCTATCAAATCACGGTTAGCCGTCAACGCCAGTTGGCGGGCGTCAGCTCTGGCAATATCATGGCGCACATTTTCATGAATGCGCGCTTGCGAAAAGGACGAACCATCATCCGTCGTCATGGTTTGTCCCAACACACCCTTGGAAATCTGCCGATCTAAATATTCAGCTTTTGCGGCAAAAACCGCATTGCCACTCCCCCCCGCTGCTTCAATAAATTCAATCTCCATCTCTTTGGGAATTATCGCTGCCGCATCACTGGATAAATCACGCACCGCTTGAATGAGAACCCGCCGTTCTTCATGAGAAGAGCTCGCACCATATTTGCCCACGCGCAACGGCATGCCGTAAACTTCTAAGAATGCCATCCAATCTTTCAGTGTATAAGACTTAAACAAAAACGCCCAAGCCGCAAGTCTGGCAAGCCCCGTGCGGATAGGTAAACCACTTTTCAGCTTTGGTCGATGAATGGAAAATTTATAAGCAGGCAACTCAATACCATAGTGAGACCCCTCTTCTTTTAAACGCAAATGAAAACCATCCCGTCGATCCAATTGAAAAAAACGCTGGTCACGCCACCTCCAAGCAACCGGCCACCATTCCTTAGCACTCTTGTCCCACAAGGTTTCAACAACCGCATAGCCTTTTCCCAAAGCATCTAACAAATCCGTCACATAATCATCAACAAAGGTAGGTGCACTAATCACTTCTCGCACCGCATCCGCAATCTTTTTGTCCAATGCACTGTTGCTTGCTGCAATTACTCCAGGCTCCACCCCTGTGAGAGCATTCTTACGCATGCCAAGCACAGCACGATAATGCAAATCACGCTCTTCCATATCATCGGCAAGTTGGAAAAACTGTTCTGGATGACCCCGTGCTGCCTGTTGTAAAATATCAGCAAGTTGCGCAGGGGTGAGACCACTTACAATGGTTTGTGACCACACATCACGAACACCATTAATGGTAGGACTTGCTACTTCTCGCTCCAACCCTTTGATATTAAGCGCCCTACCCCACTGATCTAAAAGTTTTACCATCTCATCATCCCATCAATAAATCTTTGATCGCATTGTTGAAAAAAAAGGGGTTGAAAAGAGCGGGCTTTCATCAAAACTATAAGCCTCTCTCACAGCTGTATAATCATAAATTTCAGGAGTTTGGCGGCTGGCAAAATAAGCCAAAGCGCAAGCAATCGCGCTATCCCCATGGCGCATAAAACCATCACTGCCTTTAAAACGATGAGTGTCCGGAATTTTCACAATGCCATTGACATAAGCAAGCGCTTGATGATCCGCAAAAATATCGCTATCGCGCGGCAAAACAATGGACCCATCCCCAAAAGCTTCTAAATAAGCCGGCATTTCTTTACCATACCAACTTTGCGACAATTGCACTTCCCGCACCAGACCCCCATAACGCTGCGCCGCTTTTTCGGCTAAATAAGCCCCATTACCCCGTGCATCTAAAGCGCCCCCCAACAAACGTGGCAAGCCATTCACCACATAAAATAAAATCTCTCTTTGTTGGTCAAACGGCGTATTGCGCAATTCCACCATAAACCGCACACGCCGTACCAGATCTTGCCCAATTTCCATCACCACAATCGACGTTGCATCCCCACTCCGCGCAAAATCAACACCAAAAACATGTTGGCGCCGTCGGTCAAGCCCAGCATGAAGAGGTTTTAGGCGCCCCTCACACCAATGAAGAGCAGTTTGACTTCTTTGATAATCCGATTGATTTTTAAAATCATCCACACAAGCAAAACGCAACACCGCAATATCAGGCGCACAACAATTTTCAATCTGTAAGCGTGTTAAAGCCGCCCCTTCTTGATCGGCTGGTATGCCATCCAATTCTTGGCGCATAGCAGCCAAACGCACCCCATAAGAGGCACGGATTTGCTGCTCCCATTGTTGCTCAGAAGCTAAACTCCACACCTCCCCCTTCATCGCACAGACCCGTTTAAACAAGCCATTTTTAACAGCGACACCAAAGGGGTAACAATGCACCGAAAAAGGCACTTTGCCTGCACGCGCTTCACGGATCAGTTCATTGAAAGGATTGAGCACGCCATTATGCGTTGAGATCACACGGATCTTGCCTCCCCAAATCAACAAAGCATTGACCGCATCCAAAACAGAGCGCACATCTTGATGAAACGCCGCCTCGTCAATCACTACAATGCCTTGTAGACCACGGATATTTTCAGGGCGGCTAGAAAGCGCTTCAATGCGAAAGCCTGAAGCAAAACGCACCCGGTAAGCAGAGATATATTTTGTTGAACCATCCTCTTTTTGATCAGAGAATAAAAACTCCTCCACATCCCCACTATTACTGGTAATAGCCTTAGCAAAATTGCTCACATAACCAATAAACTCACGTCCCTTTTCTTTGGTATCTCCAATGTAAAAAACATTATCGCCACCAGCCTCAGGCGTTGCTGCAGCAATAAGGGTATCATCCAAAGCTTCCGCAAAAGTAATGCCGGTGCGCCGCCCCTTTTCAACCAATTTTAACGGTGACTTATCTTCAATCCATGCCAGTTGATGCGCCATCAAAACACCTTCCTCCAAAGGATCTTGCTCTTGAGAGAAAGCTCTGGACCTCCAAATATCAAAACCACTTTGATGATCAAAGACATGACTTTTTGAGAGGAGCCTTTCAGCCATTTTTAACCCCCAACACTTGCGCACGAATAGCGCGTGCCGTTTCTTCTGAGAGCCCCGCCGCGACTGCTGCCATCTCAACCGCTTTATTTGCTTTAGAAGCAAAATCCTTTTCCAACTTTTGCCGCCTCGTGGTCGACAAATGTTCCGCTGCCAAAACCCCTTTGAGCGCATTAGCCAATTCTTGTGCCGATTTTGGTGAAAGGTTTTTGCCACTGCTTAACGTGGAAAAAATCAGTTCTTTAATCGCCGCCGCCGTCAAAAGAGTGATATTATCAGAAGTTTTGGCATCAAAGCGCTGGGAGAGACTTGCGGCAATTTCCCTTGTCTGTTCTAGGCGCCGTGACATCACCGCTAACCGCAAAGAATAACGATTAAAACTGGAAAAAGAGGGTATAGAAAATCTTAAGCCCGTTTCCTTTTGTAAAGCCTTCAAAGCCGCTTTAAACTCACCATAAATAGCCATTTGTGTCTTCTCACGCCCATTTAAAGCCTCAGCAGCCGCAGCAATAATCTGATCACAAGCTTGCGGCAATAAATCAATCGCCGTTAACCGTCCACGCCCGACTTTGCGCATCTTTTACCTCGTCTTTTATTGATGAACGTTTAGGCCGCTTAATCCCCTCAATGGAAAAGCTCCGATCTAAATGACGCGCTCCCCGTTCGGTTAACGCCGCAAGAAAAACTGAACCCACCTGTTTTAATGTGACAGCACCTTGATCTTCCATCCAAGCCAGTTCATTATGCACAAAATCGCGATCGCGCCTGATGCCATAACTGTATAAAAGCCGCTCAATCATCGCACTCGATAAGGTTTCACTGCGCTCACAAACAAGCCCTTTTAAAATAATCAACCGCGCTTCTTCACGGATGATTTTATCCATATCTGCTTTCATTTCTTGGCATTCTCCAGTAAAAACTCTTGCAAGCGCTCACCTATCGCCGCCACCGGTTGCAATTGGGCAGAAAGCGTATTGAGGCGACCATTCAATTTCTCCATATTCACTTCCAACCTTTGCAGCGCATCGCGATCAGGCAAAAAATCCATCTCCGTTTCTAACTTTTGCACACGCTCTTTAAGCGCCGCGATGTCTTTCAGCATTTCCCGCGCACCTGAAGAAAAATAGGCTCTCAAAACGCCACAAATCGCCACAACCGATAAAAGCAAAGACAACCAGCCATTCGCAACACTGATATCTAAATTCACTTAAAAACCCCCTCCATCTTGCCTAGAATTGCTTGAACCGCAGCTCCTCTGCGCTGTTCGCAAATCAATAAAGCAACACGATCACGCCCCCAATAATGCACCACTTCACGCGCATTCAAAGCACGCTGCGGCAGTAAAGCTGGGCGGGCACACGCAATGCCAACAACAGGCGGCAATTCAACCGATAAAAACTGATAAGACAGACTATCCACCGGCTTGCTTGTTGAGCAAGCGCACACGCTCAACCCCAATGCCACAGCCAGTAATTGGCAATACTGCATTGACTTCCTCCATTTTTATAAGCTTTTGTTCCAAAGCCGAAATCACCCCTTGTGCTCGATGCTCTGCTGCCCATGCTGCTTTCCTCTGGCGCTCCTGCTCAAATTTCGCCTTTAACGAAACCTTGGCAATCTCAAGCTGCCAATACAAATCACGCGCTCTTTCCGCCTTTAAAATTTGCGCTTTCATCAAGCCAAATTCAGATAAAATAACACCCACAAAAAAAAGCAGCCCAAAAGACAATTTTGAAACAGGGCTAAACATTGCGCTTATCTCCCCGCCGATAAACCGCCTTCACACTCTGTTTTTGGTTCTTATACGGGTTTGCAGGCTTCCTATTGGAAAAATCCAAAGAGCCAAAACCGCGGTGCACACCCAAATTGCCAACAATAATCGCTACCATCGAAGGGATAGAAATACCCGCCATATCAACAATGTGTGGTGCACCCCACAAACCACCACAAATGAGCAAAAAAATAACCCCCCAAGAAAACCAAAAAGACCACCATAAATAGAGCCTAGAACCCCGATAAGACGGCTTCATGTCTTCACCTCGCATGACAGCCCCAAAAGCTTTTTGGCGCGGTTTAAATAGGTCAAACGTTGCACAAGTCCATTCTTACCACCATTAATCGCCTTGGTAATTCTGAGACAATCATCTTGATCTGCTAACCTATTCAAGCCTTTCATCTGCCAAAACCAGATAGCAGACCAAAGCGCTGCTGGAAATTGTTCCACCTCTTGCGGGAAAGCTTCACAATCGGGCGCTTTAGCATCCACCAACCGCAAAAACTGCGTAAAGCGTTGATAATTCTTGCGCCCCGTTAATTGGATTAAACCACGCCCCTTAAAACGTACACCATCCCCAGGCTTAACATTGCCTAAATCACGCCGCCCCTCATAAGCACGCCCAGAGGCATATTCACAAACCGTAAAAAAGCCATCACTCTCATGGGCACATTGGCTTAAAAAATGTGCAACACGCAATGGTGTCGTGATCGCACCATAAGACAAAGCTTTAGGCAACACGCGTGCCATTTCAACAATAATAAAATCTTGGCGCGCATGATGCGCCAATTTAGGGGCAAGCTTATGAAGAAAAGAGGTATCTATTGAAACCATAACAAACCAATGAATGAATAAAAATCCATCCACAGTTTATTGGATTTCTGCTCCCTCATATAAGTCTGACACTGTCAGTCAAAACTCTCAATACTCATAAAGCTCTGGAAATAATAAACCTTGTGGTTCTTTCGAAGAAATTCTCTTTTTCAAGCGATAAGCTGTACGCACATGCATACCAGAAACAGCAGACGCTGCATCTACCGACCAACCTTTTTGCAACGCTTTTAGCATTTTTTGCCGCCGTTCAGCATCTCTACCAAGGGGGATAAGAAGGCGCACACCAGAACCATTAAAACAAAAATGGTTGATCAATTGTTGCGCCTCTTCAAACCCAACAATTTCAATCAACCAATCCGCATTCTCAAGACGCCCGGGTATATAAACTTCTCGTCCACCAAAAGCACGCATCATATTCCATGCCGCCTCACTGCCCGCAACATCAGCTATTTCACGCAATAAGGCAGGAAAATCGCTATAGATTTCCTCTTGCATGCATGCTTACCCCTCGCTTTTAAAACTTTTACGGATTTTCCGCCCCCAAATATTCATTACTTGGCGAAAATCGCCCCCATCCATCTCGCCCAAAGCTTTACCACTTAACGCCATAACACTTTGATGAAAAGCTTCCACATCAAACACAACAGCAGGATTCAAACGCTTCCATTGGGCACACAAAATCGAAATACTTGGTTTATTCCTCCAAGAATCTTGAATCTTTTTCCCTCTCCAGTCAACCCCGCCCTCACGCTGTAACCAACCTTTCAACGCCTCAATAGCTCTGCCCGCATCATCTCCATCGCGTAAAAAACGGATATGATCAATCCCCGTTTGCCGCTTTACAAAGCCAAGCAATGCTTTGTCTGAACGATCACGAATAATGCCAAGATTCCACCCAGAAATCCAGAGCGCCTGGAGCTTCTTAGCATATTTGCCCTCTAAACGCTTCACACTCGGCGCAAAACCATAAGCTTTCATTTCATCAACAACCAAGTGCCTTTCTGAAACACTCAAATCTTTCGCCGATTGCTTCCCCGTCAAGCGGAACAGCAGTGCGCGATAGGTCTCATCATCAAGACCTAAAGCGCGTTTTCCCAGATGAATAGCGGCTAAAGACATGTCACCCCTCACGTCTTCGCCATATCAATGGTCACAGCACGCCAAGCGCTTTCCAAACTATCGCGCTCATAAAAACGCACATATTCCTTGGATGTCGTCACACGGAACGCTTCACGAAGTGCACGCATAGCCTCATTCCAGCGTGGATCATCAATATCCAAACGCAACAACATAAAGATTTCTCCCCGATTCACCTTGCCTTCTTTATCCGTATTAAAAGCACGCGTAATAATGGCACGGATTTCAGGGCGTGCATCGGCAGACCACTCATTCAAACATTCATCAAGAAGGCTTTTGGCAATTTGCAATTGTGGTCCAAAATCAAAACTCTCCTGCACTTGCACTTTAATGCGCTGCAAACCATCAAAGCTTGTATAAGTACAATTGCCCTTTTTGCCACGCCGCTCCACACCATATTCTTGTGCAAGCAAGCTATCAAAAGCACTCAAATCCGCAATCGTATGGCTGTTAAAACGTGCAATCCTTGCCGATAATTCTTTCGCAAAACCCATAATTTTGCGCACCGTTTCATCTTCTAACAAATCTGCAGGACGGATCAGGCTTACCGGCACCAAAGCCCCTTTCGCATCCTTCATATAATGCGTGCCTTCAAGTTCAATTTGTGGATTCATCACCAACTTCCTCCTTATGTTTTTTGAAACCGACGAAACGGCACAACATCCCCTGAAGAAGGCGCACATCCCGCTTTCAATTGCCAACGACACCGCAAAAGTTCATGTCCTAAAATGTGGTTATAGCCTGCCAAGCGACGCAAATAATCATTCAATTCTCGAACATCTTTCGCACTCAAAAAAATGCCCTCCAGTTCATGTTTTAACAAAGCAGAGCGCAAAGCAACCAAGCAATCTCTTACCATATAAGGGTTCCGTTCCATCATTTTCCGCCTCCAAAATCCATATGAATAACTGTACCTGTCTCATCAATTCTCTCATCCCTCTTGGAATAAGAAACTTTGCAACGCGACAAAGCTTCTACAACTTGGCCCTCTAAAACCCCTTCTGCTTCGCCCAAACGGTGAACACTCAATTCCAATTCAAGCGATAATGCCCAATCAACACACAATTTAAGCTGTTCTCCAATCTCCAAACCGCATTGATAATCGTCATAAAGACCAACAAGCGTATCGGATAATTCCTTATTGCTTATCCGCGTCATGCCAATTCCTCCACGTCACGGTTTTTCCATGCCGCTTTGACATGTTTCAGGGTCACCTCACACCCATCTCCAAGCGCTGCCATGCGTGCCAACATCATGGTTTTGTCAATTTGCCGCAAAGCTCCAGCCTTTAAGCCTATCCCTGTCAGAAACTTTATCGCCCCTGAATCTTCAATGCCCCAATCATGGATGCGCGCAGCAATATCCTCACTATAGGGCTTGCGCCGTTTCAGATGCATCGCCAATCGGCTTTTAATTTGCGCATAAGAGGGACCATTTTGACGATGAACCAACCGCCCCGAAATCTCATCATTGCCAACCAAAGCTAACCCTGTGCCATTAATATCAACAAAATGGCGCAACTGATTAATCGCTTCATCCGTTAAATTTTGCGCCTCATCAACAATCAACAACGTGCCACTGCCCACACGCTCTAATTTCTTACCAATGGCACGCGTTAAGCGGGTGGGATTATATTCCACCACTTCCAATTCTGCTGCCATATCATTCAAAATACCGTGAACACTGCGCGTATGGGGACTTGCTGTCACCAGATAAACATGCGGGCGGGTAGAGCGATAATGGCGACAGGTTTCCGTCTTGCCACTGCCCGCATCAAGCGTAATCATCACCATATCCCCCGTGCTTTGTGCCAGTGTTAAAGTGTCAATGATCTCACTGGCAATTCGATTCCTCTGAAAGGCTGGTTTTTCTGGGATCTTCTCCAAAAACCCCGCCGTTTCCTTTAAAACCTCAACCCATTGTTGAACCTTTGCATTTTGCTTACCCAATTGCCCCGCATAACTGCCCGCATACCATTGCGAAAACGTCCCATCCGGCATACCAATGCGTCGCGCCACCTCTGCTTTCGACCAATCATTCATTTGTCCCAAAGCTCTTACCGAATCCACAAGTTCATTCCATAAAGCAATATCATCACTGTTGCGGTTTTGTGCTGTCCCACTGGGCTGGATTTTAGGTCGCGCCCAAGGATTTTTATCGACCGTTGCATTTATCGCGTTTTTCATCTATAATCTCCCTCTCGTATTGATCTAGATTCTTATGGATTTTAGATTTTATTGAATGGGTAGGCTCCCACCTACCCATTTTTGTTACTCTAAAGCCGTACGCGATACTAAAACGGCTAACCTTACAAATCCCCCTCTCTTTCTTACACATCCGCGAACTTGCTAACTTCACGCTCCTCACCTGATAAGCAAAGACACCTGAAAATTTAATTGTATTGATTTAAACTTTTAAAGGATTAAGACTTCTCCCCCCTTTTCTTTGTTAACGCTTCAAGCTGGTACGCGATACAAACCCAGCTTCCTTTTGAGAATTCTTGCAAATCCCCCCTCTTTCCTTTCCTATCGTTTAGGAAACTTGATCACCTCACGCCCCTCATCAGACGCCGAAAGCTTTCTCAAAGCTTTATGCAAATGATGGCTAAATTCTTCTGCCCCCAAAACCTCATCATCGTCTGCTGTCAAAGCTAAATTCCCCACATGGTTTGGCATCAAGCGGCTAACCTTTGGCTTTATCGGAAGCTTCGATTTCAACGCTTCATCTTTTTTCTCAAGGCGCCCATAAACATCGGCCAAGTGATCAGGCGCAAGCTTTGCCGCTAGCTGTTTTTCTGCTTTAACAGCCTTCACATATTCTTTACGCAAACGCCCATTCAAGCGCGCCGCATGCTGGTCATAAAAACCCACATCACAAAGGCATGGTGCCAAACAAAGCAACCGATTATGCAAATCATAAACCCGTAAATCTTGGTGCAAATTATCCGGATCAAAGCGTACAATCACCTTTTGCCCCGCATACTGGTTAAGTTCACGCGCCCAATAACGATTGCCATAAAAATGGATCTCGCCCGTACCCTTTTGCGCACGCAATGCCTCAGAGGTTAAAAGCCATAAAGCCCGTTGTGCTGCCGTTGCTTGCCGAATAATCGTCCCCTCGGCTTGCAAACTCTCAGTAAAAGTCTCATCAAAACTGCGCCCCGCACAATTAACCGCCTTACGCCCCGCTTGCGCATTATGTGCACAAATTTGCGCACCAACATGGGCTTTAAACGCTTCAAATTCTATCGCCCGCTTGCCATAATCTTCAGGCTTGGCATCCGGTTTATTGCCCGTATAAGCCCCCGCACAAAAGGGATGTTTGGAAATCGCTTCTGCCAGATCACGCCATGCCCGCTCAATCGGTTTAGACTGTCCGCTATAAGGTGTGGTCCATTGCAATTGCACTCCCAAACTCGTCAAAAGCCCTTGCGGATCATCCGGCTTAATCTTAAAGCGAAAACGGTTTTGCACACCTCCAGAAATCCACTTGCTGGTAAAGGCACGCCCATTATCCAAGGTCATACGCTCCGGTATCCCATAAGCCTCTACCATATCCCCAATCACCAAACGCACGATTTCCCAACTCTCAGCATCCGATAAGCGCCACGATAAAATCTTGCCCGAATAAAGATCTTGAATGGCAATCAGATAAAGCCGCACAGGCTTTTGCCCCCAAGGAACATTCACAAAAACATCCAGTTTATGCCCGTCCATATTCACCGCTTGCAATGCATGCAGGCTCGAGCGATCACGCCGTTGTGCCGGATAAAGCTTCTTTGCCTTTTCTTCTCCCTCACGCGCTAAAACCACAACCGCTTTGGAAACTTGCGCTTTAAAACGACGCCGCAAAGCCCGCTCTGAAGGGACAGGCGCCCAACCACGCTCCTGCGCAACCGAAACCATCCGCCGATAACACGCCGAAAAAGCAGGGCGAGAGAGACGCAAATAATCCGAACAAAAAACCTCCCACGCTCCCTCATGACACGGCGCAAATTGCGAAACATTCTCCTCACCATAACAAGGCGCAAGCGCTGCCAACCAATCAGAGCGCTCATACCCTTCAACCATCTGCCGCCAATTAAAAAGCGACGTCCGGCTCACACCAAATTGCACCGCACTTAAACTTGCCGCATCATGCACACCCATACCGGCATGGAGCAAATCATCCATAAAGCAAAGCGCCTTCAAACGCTCTTCACAGCGCCTTTTATGCGCCTTTGAAAGCCCCTCATAACGCACCCAAATGCTTGTCTTTTGCTCCCCTTGCGTTTGTTTCACATCAACACCCACTCCAAACCGCACCAACAATGCCGCCCGCGCCCCCTCCGGCAATAAGGAAATGTGATACTCCCAAACCGGCTTGGTTTTGCCTCCCACCTTCCTCGAGAGTTTAGAATTTTTTCTCCAATATGCCCGTCCGTGGTTTTCAAGACTTTTATATGTTTTCGGCAATCCTGGCAAAGCTGCCTCAGCCAATTCGGCAATACGAAACCATTCTTTCATGGCTGCCCCCGTCTAATGCGAACCGGCGTTGCGCGCATGAGTTTCAATCGCGCTGCAATCTCCCGCTGTTCCTGCTGGAGCCGCGCAATTTCTGCTAACCGCGCCTCATCCCCTTGCAACAACAACAATCCATCTTCACTCACCACCTCATCCCAGAGCCAAAATGCCTCTGTCGCCCGCACAAATGCCTTAAACCGCGGCAAGGAAATATCCACCTGCTTACTTTCCGCAACATAAGCATCCAAACTGGCCTTACTTAAACACCCAATCCCTAAATAATGCGCCATACGCT